>JBBRUH010000103.1:0-13952 GCA_038248005.1 Cytophagales bacterium
AAAAGTATTGTTTCTTTTGTAGTATGTAGTTTTAAAATTTTATTCTGCGAAAAAGAAGAATATTATTTTTATCAAAAAATATTTAGTTAAAAGTTTTTTGCTATCAGTCCAAAATCCATCAAGAGCCTACTATTATTTAAAAAAGGCTACGCCATACAACAGATTTTTTCAAAATGACAAATTGATTCGTAGTACAAAAAATACTCCCCACGAATTTATTCGTGGGGAGTATTGAGAGAAGACTAAGTCATAGAACAGATTTTTCCAAAATGACAAATCGCTAGCTACCTAAAATCAACCAGTACTTTCTCTATATTTTGACCTTTAAGAACGGGACTTTGCACGATTCCGTGGAGGCGGCGGGCATAATACGGGATGCCTTCTGCTTCATTGTTGATGTACTCAAAGATTTCTGCAAGAGTGAGTTGCTTGTCTTTATTTCGGTCAGCATTTTGGTTATGAATCGCTTTTAAGAAAAAATAAGTGAAGATACCATGTTTTTTCTCAGGATACCAAGCCGAAACTTGATCTGCTGCCGAAGAAGCCAACAAAGCACCTGATTTTAACCCCAAAGCACCCTTAGATTTGATAACAATAGGAGAGATATTTTTGTAGATATTTTCTCCTGAAAAGCAAGCATCTAGGCTGACCACTACTGATTTGGCAGGTAATTTTGCTAGATTATTATAAAAAATATCTGCCGAAAAACCAGTCAATTCTACATACTGAGGGTCGCACTCTACAGGCACAAAATAAGCTCCTTTGTCATTGAGTCCTGGTGCACCATGCCCCGAATAAAACACAAATACTTCACTTATATCTGGCTTAATCATATTGTATAGTTTTCCTTTCAGGTTTTCGTTACTCCCAAATACCATCTTAAAATCAGCATAAGAGGCATTTTCTAAGTAGATAATGTTCTCGGTACGGTAGCCCATTACATCTATGAGGTAGTTACGAATACTGCGGGCATCATTGATGGCATAATCTACATTCTTGGTTTTTTGATAAAGGGCATTGCCAATCACTACCGCTACGGCATCGGGCTGCTTCATACGGGTTTTGGGCAACTGATAGTCTATTTCTGAAATCCCACCCGAAGTAACGACATTATTTTCCTTGGTTATTTGATTCGGTATATTTTGGGTATCCTGTGTATTTCTGATAGAGTTCATAGAGAGCATTTCTAACTCTACTTCTGCGGAGTGATTAAGCGTAAAAGGCAAGGCTTGAATCTCATAAGGATAATGTTTGCCATTAAACGGGCAATAAATCTTAGCAGATTGCATCACTAGATTGCCTCTTTGATCTATGTTAAAAGAGCAATCATTGAATTGTAGCCCTTTCATACATCCATCAAAATCTTTGGCTTGTGAGATAGGCATTTTTAGATATACAGGCGAAATCTCGTCAAACTCTATCTTAAAAACCTCATTATCAGGGTCATATTGATTATTCCTTACTTTGAGTGTGTATTTTTGTTTTCCATTCTCATACTGATGTGCAATCCTATCATCTGCTATTTGCTGGCTTACTTCTCTATAAAGTTCTTGTATTTTATTGTTTTTTTGTGCTGTATTGCCAAGTCGTGCTTGATATTCGTCTGACTTTTCAAATTTACCACGCTGATACCATTCTTTCATTCTGTTCTGGACTTGCAGCTCGGCTACTCTCAGATAAGAAAGTGCTGACCAAACTTTGACCACTTGGTCTTCTCCTCCACTGGCTATCAGCATCCCGTCGGGACTAAAAGCCACGGTATTGAGGGCTTTAAAATGACTTCTATAAGTTGTGATTTTTTTGCCTGTGCTTACTTCCCATAGTTTGATGGTCTGGTCTCGGCTCGTAGTAGCAACGAAATGACCATCAGGACTAAAACGTACTCGAGTGATATTGGTATAAGGTTCTGTGAGATCTTTCCAGATTTTCCCTGTTTTCATATCCCAGATTTTGAGTGCACCATCTTCTCCTCCACTCACCAGATAACGGCTATCAGGGCTAAAATCAATTGAATTGACTGCATTACTTTGTCCTCCAGTATCCCAGCCAAGGTTATAAAGCAAATTACCATCAATGTCCCATACTTTAATTTCACCTTTTTTTGCCAAAAGATTAGCAGCAGCACTTGCGACAAAATTATAATTATCAGACAAAGCCACTTCGCTAATGACTTCTGTATGTCCTATGATAGTTTTGCGTATTTCTCCTGTGCGAAGTCCCCATATCCTAACGGCTTTGTCTAGTCCACCTGTAACCAGTATTTCTTTATTCTTCCCCATTGCGATGGAGTTAATCGCCTGATGATGAATCAAATTATCAATTTCTTTACCTGTATTTTTATTCCATAGTTTGAAGTTTTGATTGGGGTTATAGCCTCCTGCGGTTATAAAATGCTCTCCTTCACTAGCAAAAGCAATGGCTCGTATTTCGCCTGGGTGTTGGTTCAATTCAAATACTTTCCGACCTGTACTCACATCCCATAAAATACATTGACTTGGCTGAGTCATATTATTTTGGTCGCCAGAGGCACTTAATAAATACTTTCCATCTGGACTAAATGAAAGTGCATTGATAGGATGAAAATGACCTTTAAGATTGAGAATAGGTGCATCCGACTGTGCCATTAGCAAAGGCAAGGAGTTACATAAGAGTAAAAAAGATAAAATATAACGCATGGTTTTTCTATGGTTTAGGTTTTCATGTTTATAAGTAAGAAGCAACGTGAAGGTTACATTATTATTGATTGCTCTCTGTTAATCTGAGGTTAAGGTGTTGGAAGTGAGAGATTGGGTCATTGAGTTATTAGATTATTAGGTCAATTTTTTTGGTCATTGGTCATTGAGTCATTTTTTGGTCATTGAATCTATTATAGTTACCAAATCAAATTCTTCGTAATTCCCCCTTCGGGGTTTAGTGGGCTTTTTATTTGAGAAATTTAATAAAATTATACATATTTGCCTTTATATTAAAAATGAGTGTCTTATGAATCCAAGCCAACAATCTGAGATAGAAGCCTTAGAGCTTTCTTTAAAAAATATAGATTCCTCTCTTTCTGAGGCTGAAAAAGTAGTTTCTGAAAAAAAAATCCTTTATCAAATTGGTAAAAAATATGATGAAGTGCAAGAATGGACGCTTGCACAAGAATATTTAGAGAAGGCATTGGCACTCATCCCGCAATATACACCACAAGAGGGAGAAGAATCCGAAATATTGTTTAATCTCGCAGGCATTCAGCTAGACCAACAAAAATTTGCAGAGGCAAATGAGTTTTACCTTAAAATATTAGCACTTCCCGAAAATGAATACTGGGGGAAAGCCTATTATGGATTGGGATTCTGTGAGATGCAATCTCAAGCTTGGGACATTGCGATAGAAAATTTTGAAAAAGCCCTTAATTGGAATACTGCCAATGAAAGAACAGAAGATTTGGGTAAAAATCACCACCTCTTAGCCCTTGCCTATCTCCAAAAAAATCAAAATGCTCCTGCCTTAGAGAATTTTGAGCAATCTATCCTGTACCATGCACAGCACCAAAACTATGATGGAGTAGAGAGTACAGTAGGCAATATTCGTGTTTTTGTCAAGGAAGCCATGCGACCTCAAAATCAATTGGTTTTTTATAACAATCATATCAGCCAATGCGAAGAAGATAATTTGGAAGACTTGGCGGGTTTTTGGTATTATTGTGCTGCACTTTGGTATGAAGAAGAGCAAAAAAGTAAAGAAGCTTTTGAGCATTTTCAAAAAGCACTAGAGTTACACCAAAAGCATCAGGTAGAGACCTTAATGGGCTTGCTTTATTATCATTTGGGCTCATTCTATGAAGAACAAGGCAAACATACCCTTGCCGTAGAATACCATGCACATGCTCTGGAAAAACTAATGGCTAGGAAGCAATATGCAAAGGTAGGTCTGATTGTCTATTTTTTACAAAGTTCAGAAAACAGTATCACAGATCCCGAAATGCTTACCAAAGTTAAGGACTTGTATCAAGAAGCTGAGACACTCGGTTTGGTGCTAGAAAGTGAAGATTTTGAGCCAAAAGAAGACCCTCAGAATCCAGAATGGGTTAACAATGAATCACTAGAAGAAAATCTTGCAGCAGTAGCAAAGATTCACCAACTCACACAACTAGAACTAGAAGGAAACCGAGGGAAAGCTAAAGAAGTGCTTCCTCAGAACTTAGGAGATTTCTTAGAAATCTCGCTTGAGTTGGCAGAACGTTATTCTCAAGATTACAAAGGAGCTTGGTTTGGACGCAAAAAAAAACAACAAAAACTGAGTGAATATACCTCTACTTTTTTGGGTGAGTTAGATGCACTTCTTGATTCAGAAGGACTTAGCCCTAGCCAAAAAGAAAATATAGCAGAGGCAAAAATAACACTTTCAGAATTTGAATAAGTGATGAATTATGAGAGATAAGTTATGAATTTGTAATAACCTGATAATGTATTTTTTACACAAATCAAATCAGACAATTATTCTGATACTGTTACTAAATTTATATTTTTTACTAATGCAAATGCTTAAAGTTTAATAATACATAACCTCTAAAGGTTTTAGACTTTCCAAGTCTGACAGACTTGGAAAGTCTAATAAACCTACTTTTCAGCAATAATAAACCTCTTTATTTCCCGCTTTTACGATTACTGTGGAAGCATTTTAGTATATTTGTCAATAGACAATAAAGAACTTTGATACTTCTATTCTACTTACTAAATATACCTATATGAAAAATGCAACTACTCGCCAGTGGTGGAAAGAAACCTTTGTATATCAGATTTACCCACGCAGTTTTAAAGACAGTAATCAAGATGGTATTGGTGATTTAAAGGGAATTACCCAATCTTTAGATTACTTGAAAGATTTAGGGGTGGAAGTACTTTGGCTTAGCCCTATCTTCAAATCACCCAATGATGACAATGGCTATGATGTCTCTGATTATCAAGATATTATGGATGAGTTTGGTACGATGGCAGATTTTGATGAAATGCTTGCCGAGATGAAAAAAAGAAATATCAAACTAGTGCTTGACCTAGTTGTAAATCATAGCTCAGATGAGCATCATTGGTTTGAAGAAGCCAAAAAATCTAAAGATAATCCTTACAGAGATTACTATGTCTGGAGAGAAGGAAAAGACGGAAAAGTACCCAATAACTGGACAAGTATGTTTGGGGGAAGTACTTGGGAGTATAACGAAGCTACGGATGATTATTACTTGCATCTTTTTACAAAAAAACAACCTGACCTCAACTGGGAAAGCCCTGCTCTTCGCCAAGAAATATACAAAATGATGCGTTTTTGGCTAGATAAAGGTGTGGATGGTTTTAGAATGGATGTGATTCCTTTTATCTCTAAGCGTGAAGGCTTGCCCGATATTGATTATACAGGACACATCGTATTTGATTTGGTAAATCACTACTCGAATGGGCCTAGAATACACGAGTTTTTACAAGAAATGCACCGTGAAGTATTGGTACATTATGATGCGATGAGCGTAGGTGAAGGCATTGGTGTTTATTCTAAGGATGCCTACCAATATGTGGGAGAAGACCGAAAAGAACTAGATATGGTTTATTATTTTGACCACATGTACTTAGACAGAGACATTTCTACGGGTATGCCTACTCAGCTACTCCTCTCTGACCTCAAAAGAACGATTCAAAATTGGGATCAAGCCTTGGAGGACAAAGGTTGGAATACTTTTTATCTCAATAACCACGATCAGCCTCGCTCTGTTTCTCGCTTTGGTAATTCAGAGGAGTATCGATATGCTTCTGCCACAATGTTGGCTACTTTACTATTTACACTTAAAGTAACTCCTTTTATGTATCAAGGAGAAGAACTTGGAATGACCAATACGAATTTTGAACGCATAGAAGATTTTAATGATATCTGGATACGAAATCAATGGAAGGAATGGCAAGCACAAGGCAAAAACGAACCACAAGCTTTCTTAAAATATACCAATGTCATCAGCCGAGACCATGCCCGCACGCCCTTTCAATGGGATGATAGCCCACAAGCTGGCTTTACCAATGCCGAAAAACCTTGGCTAATAGTCAATCCCAATTATAAAGAAATCAATGCCAAAGAAGCCATCGCCAACAAAGATTCTATTTGGTATTATTATCAAAAAGTAATTGCCTTACGAAAAGCCAATGAATGCCTGGTCTATGGTAATTACAGAGATATAGATATCCAAAACAAGCAAATCTTTGCTTATCTGAGAGAACTAGAAGACGAAAGAATATTGGTCATCCTTAATTTTAGTAATCAAGAAGTGTCTTATCAGTTACCTGATGAAATTACTCAATTGGGGAGAGTTTTGATAGGCAATTACCCTGAGTCAGAAGATAAATTACCCAACGTATCACTCAGACCTTATGAAGCGAGGGTTTATTGTAAATAATAGCTTGCTGTTTTAATAGTAAAAAATATAATCTTGGTGTGAAGAATGATTGTAAAGACAGTATCTAATACCCTAGTACTGTGTGTTAAGGATTTTTCCCACCTAGTCCAAGCATGTATAAAAAAATAAAAACTAGTGCAAGCATAAGCGAAGTGGTGCTTGTGCTAGAAATTAATAGAAGCATCCGCTTCTCACTCAAGATGCAGGGGTTAGTGTTTTGAAGTGTTTGATGAAGATGTAAATTGAGAATATTTTTACTTTATTCGGTAATTTAGTAATTCAAAGACCTTCGCTTATGGCGGAAAGTGGACACTTTCAGAAAAGACTAGCACAAGCCGTGCTTCGCAACGCTTGAGCCAGAAGGGGTTGTTAATCTTATTTTTCGAATTATAAAATCAATTTCAATAAACTTTTTCCCCTATCCAAAAATCATCTTCTGTAGAATGGATTTCTACAAAGCCAGTGTTTATGGCTTGCCAATGTGTAGCTGTTTGTGCTAAGTTTTGGGTTTTGAGTGAAGGTGAATTTTCTATTTTAAAAGAAGTACCAGCGATTACCCATTTTTTGAAGATTCCCCCACTAGGTCTGAATAGCTTATAGTCTTCTTCATAAAAAATCAATTCTAAGTCATTGCCTCCTGAAACTGTAAGGGAAGAAGGATTTTTCCCTAAGATACTAATAGTCTTGTGTTCATTGCTTTTTAAATACTCTAGTGCCGCTCGGAGAGGAGTTGGTTGGTCAAAAATAAACATAATGGGCATCTGATGTGCTAGTTTTGCCTCAAGTAAGGTGGCTTGTTCTATGGGCATCACGATTACATCTATCTTAATCTCCCAAGAAAGCACCTCCTCAAGATAATCAGCCAAGACAATCACCACAGGACTCCACTCTAAAAGTGGCTCTGCTTGCTCAAAAGGAAAAGAACCTGCAATGATTAGTGCAGGTTCTTGAGCATCACGTACAATATGATGTGAACTCATAGTGAGTAAATTAAGCTTCTACTTCGCTAACAGTGATTTTATTAATCTTATCACCTTGCTTGATTTGAGTAACTATTTCTAAGCCTTCAGTTACTTTACCAAAGCAAGTGTGCTGTCTATCAAGGTGTTGAGTAGAGGCACGGCTTAGGCAAATAAAGAACTGAGAACCGCCTGTATTACGTCCTGCATGTGCCATAGAAAGCACTCCTAGGTCGTGAAATTGATTATCACCTGTTAGTTCGCAAGGAATGGTATAGCCTGGGCCACCCGCACCTGTGCCATTAGGACAGCCACCTTGCACTACGAATCCTGGAATCACTCTGTGAAAATTAAGTCCATCATAAAAGCCCTCACGAGCCAGCTTTACGAAGTTAGCAACTGTACCTGGAGCATCTTTTTCATAAAAGCTTACCGTCATAGTACCTCTGCCTGTTTGTATTTCAGCACTTATCATATTAGTTAATTTTTAATAGTATTATTTGAAATCATAAAAATACAAAGATGGATAATAATTCTATGAATTGCATTGAATCTTCTAAATTAATTGGCACGATACCAAATCTGAGTACGATAAAACATTCCCCAGTAGCCTCTTACCTGTAGTTTACCATCTTCTATCCAGAGTTTGCAACTGTATTCTTTGCCTTTTTCAGGGTCTAAGATTTTACCATTCTTCCATTCGTTGCCTACTTGTTCTAATTCTTTGATGAGTATCATTCCTATAATAGGTTGGTTTTTGCGAGAGTCAGGACATTGTTTGCAGACAGGGTTTTCGCCATTGCTCGTATCTAGGAGTTTCTCTACTTTTCCATAGATTTTACCATCAGTAGCTTTAAAAATTCTGATGATTGATTTTTCTTGGTTGGTTTCATCGTCTATGGTTTTCCAGCTACCAATAACACTTTGGGCAGAAACAGAAGCACTGAAGCCCATTACAAAAAAGATAAATAAAGATAAATTTTTCATTTTTAAAAGGTTTGAATTTGGGATATATTAATAAATTAAATTGGTTTCTAAAATAACAAACGTAATGCTCTCAAGAGTATTGGTATATTTGAATTTTAAGAAATAAATTATCTGAAAACTTACTATTTTAATCATCTAATTAACTAATCAGAGACTAGTTTTATTTTAAAGTAAATAAATTAGGCTTAAAACACAGATTTTTTTTTAAAAAACCATACTTTTGAAGAACACACCCAAAATTACTTGACCTTGTATGTATAAATTTGTTTTTACCGTTTTTGGTTTAATATTTTTTGTGTCTTTTTTGGATGCACAGAACTTAGATGAGTCTATTCGCCTACCAGCAGAGCCTACTAAGTTTCAAATGACCTTTGATAACAATAATATTGGACAAGTAAAATTTTTTGAAGGAGAGCAAAAAATAGCTGATCTAATCAAAAGCGATAGCCTTCAAAGCAATCTAAAATCTTATTCAAGTGGCTTTCAAAGTAATAAAACCTACTGGGCAAAGATAAACCTAGAAAATCAAGCTATTTTTGATAGAGATTATATTCTGTTTTTAGGATATATCAGTGAGGCAACGGTTTACGTGGTCTATGATAATGAAACTTATCTTGAATATTCGGCTGGTTTTTTTGTAGAAAATAAAAAGTTAAACCCACACCAAGGTCAGGGTCAAAAAGTAAGACTTACCCTCCAATCCAAAAAGGTGAATAGTATTTTGGTTCGATTTAAGAATAGTATTAATTATCCTCCTGAGCCAAGTTTTAGTATCCAAGATGAGCCTTCTTGGCAAGAAGACATTGCCCAGACTAATTTGATACAGGGTGTTTTTCAGGGCTTGCTTTGGCTGATTTTATTGTATAATCTTTTCTTATATTTTTCGCTGAGAGACCTGACTTACTTGGTTTTTGTGGCTTATATCTTTACGATTTCTCTTTACTTCTTAAATGAATACGAGTATCTTGAGCAATATTTCTTACCTACTCAGCCCGTTTTAAGCTTTCATTTAGGTAATTTGGTCTATGTAGCTACTATTTTCTATTTGCAGTTTAACCGTTATATTCTCAATATTCCTACAAAATTTCCGACTTGGGATATCTTCCTAAAAATTTGGCTTTGGGTGAGTATCATCTTTGTGATTACCTTGTTTGCCTTAGCTCCTTATGATTTTCAGCTTTATATGCAAGTGCGTCTTACTTATCACATTGCTTATGCACTAGCACTGTTCTTCTTTATTTTTGCAGTGCTTTGGATGAACAATACAGTTGCTAATTTCTTTGTGTTTGGTAATTTTGCAATGGTTTTAGGAGCTTTGTTGATTATTATGGGCAATCTAGGAGTAATTCCATTTAGCTTGTATTATCTTTTGGGGGGAATCGTAGCACAGTTATTTATCTTTATGATGGCACTCAGCTACCGCTACCAAGAGAGCATCCAAGAGGCTAAAGAAAATCAACGCAAACTCATCTTACAATTAGAAGCCAACCAAAATCTACAAACCAAAGTCAATAGAGAGTTAGAGCATAAAGTCCAAGAAAGAACCAGAGAAATCGCTCAAAAAAATGAAGAGATAGAAACTCAAAATGAGAGCCTTGTCCAGAAGAGCAATGAGCTAGAAAAAAGCTATAAAAAAACACAAGATAGCGTAAGGTATGCTCAAAGGTTACAAAGTGCCATTATAGGAGATGCTTCTGAGGCGATTACTAATTTTAAAGATGGTTTTGTGATTTTATTACCTAAAGACATCGTTTCAGGAGATTTTTATTGGTCTTCTAGAGTAGGGCATCTGAGAATCTTAATCGCTGCTGACTGCACAGGACACGGTATTCCTGGAGCTTTGATGACCGTTTTAGGCAATTCTATCTTAAATGACGTGGTCAATGAAGAAGGAATCACCGCCCCTGATGAAATCTTATACGAATTAGATAAAAAAGTAATTCAGACCATCCAAAAGCAAACGCTTGGGCAACATCCCAAAGATGGAATGGACTTAGTAGCCATTGTTTTTGATGAAATTAGCTACACTATGCGCTACGCAGGGGCTAAAAATCCACTTTATTATGTGCGTGATTTTGAGATGCACCAAATCAAAGGTTCATCCTCTCCTATCGGGATTCATAATAATAAAATACCCAAGCAATTTGAACTTCATGAGTTTCAAGCCCAAGAAGGAGATGTATTTTATCTGGCTTCAGATGGCTTTCAAGATCAGTTCGGAGGGCCTAAAAACCAAAAATACTTTACCAAGCGTTTCCGTGCCTTGCTCCTAAGATACAGTCATCTCCCGATGGCTGAGCAAAAAAAGAAATTTTTAGATGAATTTTATGAATGGAAAGAAGATCAATCCCAAACCGATGATGTACTTCTGATTGGTGTGCAGATTTAGGCTTTCTGAGTAGATTAAAAATCTTCTGCTCTTTGAGTCTGGATTATAAATTCTGACTGGCGAGGATGCCAGAGGTATCTCATGTTTGTAGAAATAAAATCAAGATAGCTAATGCGACCCCCAAGAGGGACTGTACAATACCGTTTTGTTATTTTCTATAAACGTCGTATTCCTATGGAATAAGAATACTAATCACACATTCAAGTTTATTAAAATAGATAAGATAGCTAATGAAAATGTATTTAATATTTATCTCATTACTACTGATGTTTTGTGAATAATACGAAAATCAAGACCTTAAAAATTGTGATGCTACAATTGCGAAAATATATAGTTTTGCATATAGTGTTAGAGAATCAAGATTCGGAAAATCTACAGAAAAACTTGTGAAATATAGTTTTTTTGAGGTCTTCAATTTTGATTTGTTTAGTCCAGAGAAAAAGCTTAATGTTCAAAAATCTGAATGTTATAAAGTTGGATTTGATAAGAATAACAATATAGTATAAATCATTCACAGTTGCGTTTATTTGTTGAATCCAAGTAAATCATTGAAAATCAAAAAGCAACAACTCTATTAATCTAATTTTAGTGAAACACTTTTCGGAGAGTTTAGACGATACTAGACTTTCCAAGTCTGTCAGACTTGGAAAGTCTAAAACGCACATACAAATTCTAAATATATTATTCAGCAAAAGATGTTATAAAATTCAAATACCAAGAAATATTATCATAAGAAAAGTACAAAATAAGCGACTTTAGTTGCGCTTTTTCAATGAAAATTGAAAAATAAAAAAGCCCTCAGAAAATTATTTTCTGAGGGCTTTTTAGTAAATTTTTCAAAATAAATTTCTTACCTAGTATTTTACTATTTTTGAAACTGTGGACTTGCCATTTTCAGTTTGAAACCTTAAGATGTATAAGCCACTAGCCCATTGTGAAATTTCTTCTTTTAGTTTTGTTTCTAGTTCTGCTAGTGTTCCTTGATATTTCTCAAAATTTCTTCCATCTTTGTCTATCACTTCTAGAGTAATTCTGCTTTGAGTAAGTGTATTATCTCCGCCCTTTATTTTTAGTGTTTGGAGGTTATGGATAGAAACTGGATTAGGATAAACTTGGATAAAATCTTGGTCTGTACCATCCACTACCACCACAAAACTATGGGTAAATTTACCATCAAGGTCTATTTGCTTGAGGCGATAATAGCTAAGGTTTGGAGCATTATTATCTACAAATTCATAACTCTTTCTTCCTATGTGATTACCAGCACCCTCTACAAATCCAATTTTTGTAAAATTAATAGCATCTAAGCTTTTTTCTATTTCAAAGCCTTTATTATCATCTTCTAATATAGTCGTCCAATTGAGTGTTACTTGAGTAGCACTTTGGCGAGAAGCTTCTAATGAAACCAAACTGACTGGTAGGCTACTATTATCACTGCCTAGTAGTATTTGACTAAAACTAGTGATTCCAGAAAACTCTAAGTAATTTTCATCTAAGTTGAGTGCAGAGGCTTCAAACATCTGCCAAGCTTCATTATGGGCATTGGAACTTCTTTTGTACATTTTGTAAGCTCCCAAATCAGAGTTAAGTAAAAACTCAACAGGTAAATAAAAGCGGAGAGTCATCTCACTTAGATTGTCCTTACTACCATAATTATTAATAATCCAGTAATCGGCGTTCTTGGTTTCAGCGTTTGCAGGGTCTATCATCGCAGGGGAGAGGGCTTCTAATTTAGAGATGACTACTTCACCTTCGGGGGCAGTTGCTCCAAAAGTGATATTGATATCTGTATCTGTAAACTCAACATTGTTTTGAGCAGAGGCATTGGCTCTAAAAGCGACTCCACCACCTACGGGCATCGTTGCGTCTATTCGGTTAGCAGCAGTCATTCCTGCACTCCAAGTTCCATTTAGTTCACTTACCAAGTCGTATGCAATGTTTCCTGCTTCTTCATTGAGTTGTAAATAACTTATCAATCCAGTTTCATTACCCTTAGAAGTAAGGTGCATGTTTTGGCGAATTTCTGCTTGTGTGCGAGCAATATCCCAGATTCGTACCTCATCTATTTGCCCTCTAAAAAAGCGATTATTTCTCTCAGAGTTACTGCCTATCATCACAGGTTGGTCATTGTTTCTGATAAGTACAGTTGTATTTAACTCAGCCTCTTTTACACCATCTATGTAGATTTGGAGTTGAGTACCTGTATAGACACCTGCTACGTGATGCCATTTACCATCATTTAGATCAGTAATGCTATTGACTTCTTGTAATGCTCCTGTGCTAGAAGTAAAGGCAAAGTTTAATTTGTTGGTATTGTTATTTCGGTGTAGTCGCCAGCTATTGTCTCCTTTGGTTACGATAGCTTGCCAATTACGGTTAAAGGCATCTATTTTGACCCAAGTTTCCACAGTCATTTGATTGGTAAAATCAAATTTCTCTTCATTAGGAAGAGTAATAAAATCATTATTTCCATCAAAATCAATTAGTTTACCTGACTTACGGTCAGTTTGTATTAATACCCTTGTGCTTCTAAAGCTTTGTGGATTAGCTACAGATACGGTGGTATTGTTTAGTTCTACACTAAGGCATTCTGCTCCTAGAGCATTGCCCAAAGTAGCTGTAGGGCTGCTGTCATAAACTAGCCAAAAATAATTGCTTCCTGTATTGAGTGTTTGATTTAGACCTGTGAAGCTAAAATTACCATTGGGTGTATTGACTTCGCCCAACATACTCGGAGTAATAAAATTAGGATTAGTGCCTGTATAAAATAATTTTGCTTTGAGAATATCACCTGCTTGGCTAGTACCCTGTGTATTAAAATTAAATATTCTAGCAGCATTGACCTCAAAGTTAGGAATCTCTACTCTGAGCATTTTCCTGTTTGGAGTGCCAGCCAACACTGTATTAAGATTGCTCTGCAAAGTTAAAGTAGGAGCAAAAGGAACAATTTCTATAGCATTGATGAGTGCATTATTAGTTACACTAATAAACTGCAAGTTGAGAGAACCATCATTAATTTCTACAAATAAGTTTCTCTGAATTGCTGTAGCTGCTCCACCTGCCTCTGAAAAAATATCAAAATTGGTTAATCGTCTTACACCTTCTAAATCTACATTAAATACCCTGCTTCCTACTCCTCCAGTAGCAGTTATTCCAAAATAATTTTCTGAAAAATGTAAAATTACCTGATAAGTACCATCACTAA
>JBBRUH010000104.1:0-13864 GCA_038248005.1 Cytophagales bacterium
AAGTGCTTGCATAGGCTTGCTTGATTTACTAAATGTAATAAGAGCCAAGCTTGCCATTCCCATCAAGATGAATATAAGAAATAGAAACATAGTTATTTTGTTTAATCAAATTGATAATAAATTTTACCATTTAAGCTGATTCCATCTAAATCTATATCACAAACACCTCTTTGCTGAAGCGATTCAAGACGAGCTTTGGCTTGCTCTACGGTAAGGCTGGTCTGTGCAGATAAATCTTCAGCAGTGATTCGTCCATCCAAACGTTTGGCAAGGCGGATGATAAGATCATCTGTCAGTTCAAATCTCGGGACAGAGGCAGGAGCAGAGAGTCCTTTCTTCTTTTTGGTTAGTTGTCGAGACCATATCAACGCCCCTATTCCCCCCAAAATAAATATAGGAATACTAAAACTAACTCCTAAGATAATTCCCAATACACCCCCTATTAATAGGTTACGTGCTTTTTGTTTGTCATTTTCCATTTTATGCTATTTCCAAAAGTTTGATGTATTAAAAATATTCCTATTAAAAATAATAGTTGAAATAGCCTTTGACTCCGTCAGGGCTAACGGCTTCTATATAGACCTTTCCACTGATATTACCCAGTATTTTTTCTACTTGGTCAGGTGTGGAAATAGGTGCTTTGTTGATAGAAGTAATGATGAATCCATCTTGAATCCCTAATCTACTAAACAAACCTCTTCTTACCTTCACTACTCTTACACCTTCTTCTATTTTGAGGCGTTCTCTTTCTATTTTAGAGACTGGCTCTAAATCTACACCCAGTTTTTCAGAGACATATATTTCATTTTTGAGGACTTCAGTAGTACCATTTCTATTGGTCAGTGTAATGGTTATTTCTTGGGTTTTACCATTTTTTAGAAAAGTAATCTTTACTTTATCTCCAGGGCGGTAATAGCTAATCATCTCTTCAAAACTACTCTTGCCTTCTATGGCTTCATTATTGATTTTAAGAATGACAGAACCTTCTTCTATACCTGCTTTAGCTGCTGCACTGCTTTCTTGAATATTTACTACCACTGCACCTTCATATTTATCAAGGTTAAGTTTATATTTCTTATCTTTCTCAGAGTCTAGGTCTGATACCTGAATCCCTGTAAACGATTTTTGAACCTCTCCATATTGGATAATATCATTAAAAATCTTAGCCACGATGTCTATAGGTACTGCAAAACCATACCCAGTATAAGAGCCTGTGCGAGATAAAATGGCTGTATTGATGCCTACTAGTTCTCCTTTAATATTGACCAAAGCACCCCCGCTATTACCAGGGTTAATGGCTGCATCAGTCTGAATAAAAGACTCTAGAGGAAACTGTCCACTCAGCAAGGCTATATCACGCCCTTTGGCACTTACTATCCCTGCCGTAACTGTAGATTCTAGGTTAAATGGATTTCCTACTGCGATTACCCATTCACCTACTTGTAGTTCTTTGGAGCTGCCTCTCTTCACAGCAGGAAGACTTTTAGATTCAATTTTGATAATAGCAAGATCAGAAGATGGGTCAGTACCTATAAGTGTAGCTTCATAACTCTTTTTTTGGTGAAGCACCTCAATGCGTTCTGCATTCTCTACTACGTGGTAATTAGTAACGATGTATCCATCAGAAGTAAAAATCACACCTGAGCCTGAGCCTATAGATTTACGCCCTCTTAGCCCATCTCCAAAATAAAAATCAAAGATATTGGCAGAGCCATAGTTATCAAAGACAGTTTTGACATACACCACAGAAGGTGTGCTAAGAGCCGAGGCAGCAATAAAGTTGATTTCTCCATTACTAGGAGGAATAGACTCTTTTTTTACATTTCGATAAAGTGCTGGTTCTTCTATCAATGAAAGCTCTGAACGGCTCATGCTTTTAGGATTAACAATAAGTTGAAAGGCAAAAGCTCCCACAAAACCTGCTACAACAGAAATTAAGACGGTCTTCCAAATATTTTGCATAAATTATCAATTGAGTTAGAGTTAAAAACAAATATCCATTTTACTTTTTCCTAAGATTTAGAATCATTGGTTAGAGTCAAAATAGATTGAGCTAAAAAATAGTTATATTTTTAGATGCTTTTTAATTAGTAAAAAGGAAAAAATAAACTGCTCAACAAATGACTTTTGTACTTCATATACGCAGGATATAGACCTTTTTGGATTATTTTATTTTTGTAACTTTACTTAGTATTATAACCAGAAAAAAAGATTTTTGGTAAATAGTTTACAAATTTATAAAAATTACGATGATTTAAGTGATTTTGGAGATTTTTTCAGAGCATCTCACCTTTATGATGATGTCTGAAAATCACTTAATCTATAAGGAACAATCATTCAATAAAGTAACAAGTTAGTTTAGGTAAAATACTCATTATAAGTCTATTAAAAACTAATAACTCATCTCTCACTAATCATTTAAACTATAGATTTTATCTCAATAGATTGTGTTCTAAACTGAATCACTGCACCAGAAGTGTTTCCTTTCAAAGCCTGCCCTAAGGGGGAAGCAAGTGAAATACAGAAGTAGATTTTGTCTTCTAGTACTACCTTACCTAAGCCTATACTCAGAAAAAAATATCCTGTATTGGTTTCTAATAGACTTCCGAGCCTTGCTTCTGTATGAGTAATCTCTATATCTATTTTATTCAAGACTTCTTTCATTGTATTTACCTGAGCTAGTTGGGCATTGATTTTATCTTTTTCTTGTTGCAGAAGTGCTGGTCCAGTTTCATATTTATCTCCCATGCTACTTTTGGTATCTTGTTGGGCAGATTCTCTAATATCTTGCAGACTTTTTTTTGCTTGAAGGATTTGACTTTCCAGACTTTGCTGACAGTGAGTATAAAGCTTTTCTTTGAGTGTATGAAGGGTCATAAGTATTTGATTTATAGGTGTCTATGAAGCCAATGGCAAGGTGATATAAAAAATGCTTCCTTTTGTATAGACACTTTCTACTCGGATAGAACCCTCATTTTTTTCTAAAAAATCTTTACAAAGGATTAAGCCTAGACCTATTCCCTTTTCATTAGAGGTACCTCGGGTACTAGTACTTTGGCTAGAAAAAAGAGGTGGGATTTTCTCGGCTTCTATGCCAACACCTGTATCTATGATGGCTATTTCTAGTTGGTTTTGAGGAGTTATTTTCGCTTCTAGGGTAATCAAATCTTCCGAGTTACAAAACTTTATTGCATTATTGATAAGGTTTCTAAAAACCAGTTTTATCATTTCTTTATCAGCATAGACATTAAAATTTTCTTCAATATTACTCTTCAGTTCTATGCCTTTACGAGTAGCTACGGGTCTAAAAAGCTGTATATTTTCCTCGATAATAGGTAAGACCTTAAAGCTTTGAGGCATCATCTGAATTCCTTCCATCTGGTCTCTTGCCCAAAAAAGTAGATTATCAGTAAGTGAGAGTGTGTTCTGGACACTATCGCTCAACTCTGGGAGTATCTTTTGGAGTTCTTTTTCTGAGAAATCACCTGCTTGGAATATCTGCAAAGTAGCTACTAATTGATTAAGTGGACTCCGTAAATCATGCGAAATAATAGAGAAAAGTTGGTTTTTGACTTGATTGGCTTCTTGTAGTTTTTCGGCTTGTGTGGTTACTTCTTCTTTTTGTTGCTCCAAGATTGCATTTATCTGCAAAATATCATCTCTTTGTACTAAGATTTCTTCGTTTTTTTGTTGGATTTCTTGTGTGCGTTCTTCTACTTTTTGCTCGAGTAGGTTTTTTTGTTGGAGAAGGTTATTGGTATAGAACTTTACTATAAAAATTACGAATAAAGCAAAAAGCATTAAATAAATCAAATAAGCCCACCCTGTTCTGTATATAGGTGCTTTGATTACAAATGAGAAACTCACAATCTCTGACTCTACATCATATATATTTTTGGCTCTCACATAGAGTGTATAGTTTCCTTCTGTGAGGTTATTAAATTGTGCATTGGGTTGGTAACTCCACTCAGACCATTCTTTATCTTGCCCTTTTAAAAGGTACTGATAACGCATCTTTGTTTCTTCTTTATAGTGGTGTGCTGCAAAGGTGAAAGAAATTTTATTAAGTTCAAAAGGGATAGATTCTTTAAAAAGGATAAGGCTGTTTTTAGAGAGAAGAATACTTTTTGTTTTTATATCTCCTGCTATGACTGAGGTAATAGACAGGGAGAATTTATCATTAATATTGATAGCCTTGCTTGGTGTATATTCAAATAATCTATCTCCTATACCAAACCATACATTACCATTGTCAAGCACAAGCATAGGCACATCTACATCTACGATGAAATTATTGGCTGGGAGTTCTATTCTATGAAAAGGGCGAGTATCTAAGGTGTATTCTCCTGATTTTTGTTTTTTGAGTACTCCTCCTACTTGTCTATTAGGGCTTAATTCTCCTATCCAAACATAAATATCTCCTGAGGGGTGCTCTACGAGATTATACACACATTTATTAGTAAGTGCTTTTTTAAAAGCAGGATGAGGTTCAAATCTATCTTTTTGACTGTTATATTGGTATATCCCGTCTATGGTTGTAAAGACGATTTCTCCATTTTTTAAACGATAAATTCGGTTATTGGTGCTACTAGGGAGTCCTTCTGTTTTGCCATAAGTCTTACTCTTTATCACTGAATCAAGGCTTTGGTTTAGTTTTAGTTTAAAGATACCTTTTGAATAATTACTTATCCATACATCCCCTGATTTATCTTTTTTGATATACCTGATTTCATCATCAAAACCTTTCACTTTTAATGCTTCCCAATTTCCGTTCTCTTTGATGAGTTTCCAAAGTCCAGTGTCAAATACTCCAAAAAGAAAAGCACTAGCACTGATTTTTTCTAAGGATAATACAAAACCCTTTTTTAGTATTAACTGACTTTGTTCTCCATTAAGTTTATAAATTCCGTTGCTGGTAGCAGCAAAAAGCTCTTCATCAAAAGTAAAAAAGTTCCAAGTCTCATCGTTATTGTCTAAAATAGTTTTGAATACTTTCTCAGAGGTAAGTATATCTATTTTAGTAGAAGAGCCTAAATATTGGTAGGATTGGTGTTTGCCTAAGGCTAAAAAAGGACTTCCTTGTGAGGAAGGTTGATAATAATAATCTATGGGTGAAGAAAGCATTAACTGTGATATTTCGTGCCCAGTCAGCCAAATATTATTCATTTTATCTTGAAAAATATGATTGTATGTATTGCTACTTAATCCATTTTCTTTTTTAAGATTATAGATAATTTCTCCTTTTATATTGGCAATAATAATTCCTTCTTCAAATCTATTGATAGCAAATAATCCATTTTTAAGTGGTTGAACTATGAATATTTTTTTATCTTTTAGTAGTGCATTTACTTTGCCTCCTATTTTTTTGATACTACTTGCCTGCGAGCCTTTAAACTTACAGAGATACATTTCATTCTCTTTGGAGATAGAAAGAAGTAAAGAGTCATTATCAGGAAAAGAGGTTAAAAAAGAAGAAGATAAATTAGACTCTATTTTGCTAAGGTTAGCCCAAGGTTTTAGTTCATTACTTTCTAAATAAAATAATCCTTTTGGCGTATAAGCACATATTTTATCTTGAAAAATAAATACATTTATATAACTTATTGAACTTAGAGAATACATATTTATCTTGATTTTCTTTATCTTTTGAGTAGATAAATCATAGACATATAAATAACTTCTATTTGCAAATACTACAGATTTAGAAGTTGCTTTAATGGCATATATATCTAAATCTTCTTCTATATCTTCTTTAGAAAATTTATGTCTAAGAGAAACCATTTTTATAGTGCCATCTTCTTTTTGAGCAAGATACCCTAGATTTTTATCTCCTCCGAAATAAATTACTCCATTGGGGGCAGTATAAAGTGAAGAAGTAAATTCTCCTGTATTATTTGAAATAGATTCCCAAGATACCCCATCATATCTTAAAATGACATCATTATTGGCAATATATGTGACTTGATTAGAGTCTTGAGCTACTTGCCAAGTCTGGAAAGCACCTTTGTACAGTTTAGAAGAGTAGTTTTGTATAAATGGAATTTGTGCTGAAACAGCTACACTTCCTAAAAAGAATATAAAGAATTGAAGAATAAATTTCATGTTTTTTGCTAAAAACGATTATTTAAAATACTGATAATCAATAGCTTAATGATTTATATAAACTCATCATAAAAATATATGTTATTGTTTGTCAAAAATATATTTTTATAACGAATTGGTAACTTTCTAGTTCATTTAAGTCCTAGACTTGACGTAATATTTCAATCCTTTAAAGCTTCTTTTTAAGATTTACTAATCAAAAACCATTATTGGAATTATTCCCAAAATGATTTTAATTTATTCTTGCTTATTTTTGTATATTGATAATTCCTATTTAACTTCTTCTTTTAGAGTGTCAAATAATAAAGGTAAAAATATATTACTACAAAATTATGAAAATACGATATAAAATGAAATAATTTATCTTTTACTTTGCAGTGCACTATCTTGCATCTTGCATTTGTAAGTTTGTATATAGATTAAGATTAAAACGGTTCGTTTACTAACTCTCTAAAACATGATTCTAGGAGTGCGTCCTTGGGAAAGTTCGATGGTGAAATGCTTACTCTCAAAATTTTCAAAAGATTGGAAGATTTGTTTTTGTTGCCAATAAAAGCCTACTTTCTTTTCTTTTGGAAAATACTGGGCAGTATATAAAGTCCCAAATCCCTTTTCAAAGCGAGTCTGATAGAGTGGTGGTGTAAGAAAATGACTTAAAAAAGTGGCTTGCGTTTCGTAGGGATTGTCTAGGTTGGTGAGTAGTTGTGTGTGTCGCTCTAGGGTCGCACTCATTTTAGCATAAGCAGGCCAAGTAATGCGGTCTTGATGATTGGTGATGGCCAATTCTTCGGTAATCAAAGGTGCTTTATCAGGTGCCAAGAAGATGGTTGCATGTTTTCCAGAGGCTTCTAAGACGGTAAGATTGTAAGCCATGTGAACGGGGATTCGGTTGACTTTCTCACTTACTTCTTCTATGGTATCACAGGTTTCTAACAGATAACGAATCAAGAGAGGTACTCCAAACCCTTTTCCTAAGACTTGGCTTCCCCCAAAAGTAAGGGAGATAGATAATCCACCGTCATTTATTCCATCTAATACACCCCAGTTACAATCACTCATCGCTATCACAGGGCGGAGCCAATTAGAATATAATACGACTCCCTCAAAGTAGTAAGGGCTATAATCATAATTACGGATGAGCGAAAGCCCATCTTTTTTCCAGATAGCTTGTGAACAGCCCGAAAGATAAGGAGGCGGGCAATAGCTGCTTAGAAATCGTGCAACTACATCTCCTCCACCAGCAAGTTCTACCAATGCATCATAAGTAGGCACTAGCTCAGGCATATACTCCTTAAGCTTTCGGTAGCTTGTGGTGTAGCCTACTCTTTTGAGTAGGCCTTCACTCACAAACCATTTACGGTAATAAGGCCATGACTTCTCAAATAATCTTTTCCATTGTTCGCCTGGTTTTGCTTCTTCAAGACAATTGATGTATAAAAACATTGATAGTTTTTTTAGTTAAAAATATTTAATAGAGTTGTTACGTACAGATTACTAACACTTTAGCTTTTTTTACAACCACATAGACACATAGGAAACATAGGAAATTGCTTGCGAAAAGCTTTTGTATTAGCTTATCATTCCAAGATTCCCAAATGAAAAATTGATGTAAATCACTGAAAATCAAGAAGTAACAACTCTAATTATGAGTTACAAGTTGTGAGTGATTAATCTCTTATTCACTCACTTACTTATCCTCTAATTTACTTATAACTCAAAACTCTCTCCCTTTTTTGGAGTTTCTACTTGGTGATATCCTTCTTCATTGAGTGTGTTTTTAAAGTCTTGCATAGAAGAGGCTTCACCGTGTACCAAGAATAGTTTTTTGAGCTTTTGAGGGGATTGATAACGTACAAAAGTAAGTAAATCATCTAAATCACCATGCCCGCTAAAATTATCAATACTCTCTATGCGAGCTTTGATAGGGACAGTGCGTTTATCTACTTGAATGGTTCTTTCTCCACTTCTGAGGTCATGCCCAATGGTGCCTTCTGAGGCATACCCTATCAAAAATATGGTAGCATAAGGGTTATTCAGATTTTCTTTGACGTGATATTCTACCCTTCCACCTTGAATCATTCCCGAAGAAGAGATAATCATACAAGGCTCGTGATAATTGGCAATAGCTTTACTTTCCTTGATATTATCTACAAAAGTGAGATTTTCAAAATCAAATAATTGCTTATTCGCTTTTCTAAAGTCTTGTGCCTCTTGATTGAGCCAAGTGTGGTATTTTTCGTGAATTTCTGTGCTTTTGAGAGCTAAAGGGCTATCTGTAAATATTTTGATAGAAGGCAATCTTCCCTGTAAACGTAGCTTATTGAGCGTAAAAAGCATAGCCTGAGTCCTTCCCACACTAAAAGCAGGTACTATAAGTCGCCCTGGAATATCTACACAAGTAGATTTAATAATCTCATAAACAGGCTCTTCAGGAGAAGATTTGGAGTCATGACGGCGATTACCATACGTACTCTCACAAATCAGATAATCTACCTCAGGCACTTGCTCAGGATCTACTAATAATGGATAGTTTTTACGACCAATATCACCAGAAAAACAGATGGTCTTTTTTTCTCCATTTTCTTGAACCTCAAACAAAACATGAGCTGCCCCCAATAAATGCCCTGCAGGGATGAGATTGATGGAAATTCCCTCTCCGATTTTTTGCTTTTTGTGGAAAGGCAAAGTTACAAAGTGGTCAAGTGCTTGGTGTACCTGCGAATGAACATAGAGTTCTTTGTATTCACTTGTATTGCGTAGCTTATTAAAAAGCTGCTTTTTTTTCTGAATTCTTTTAATCTTTTTTTGATTGAGTGAAGCTGAGTCATTCAATAAAATCTCGGTAAGCTCATAAGTAGCCGACGTAGCGTAGATTTTGCCTTCAAAGCCTTCTCTCAAAAGATTAGGAATAAAACCAGAGTGATCGATGTGTGCGTGTGTAAGCACAACTGCATGCACCATGGAAGGTTCAAAAGGGAATAATCCCCTTTGAGGCTCAGTTTCATTACCATTTTGGTTGTTGCGGCGGTTTTCCATGTCCAGCCCACAGTCAATCAAAACTCTAAAATCATCGTCTGTTTCTAATAAAAACATGCTTCCTGTTACTTGCTGGGAAGCTCCCCAAAATGTCAATTTCATGTAATTTTCTCCTCAATTATCGTAAATGAAAGAAATAACTCGCAATGAAACATCATAGAATAGGAAAGTTAGGTGAGTTAAGTCCAGCATTACAAGTACTTGATTTTATCCACTTACTAACCTACTCCTCAATATCTCAAATTTGCTTTCGCACTTATTTTTATGCTATAAACCAAGTTAAATACTTCTTATAATTTACAAAAATACAAAATTGGCAATGATTTAAAGTAAAAACTTTTAGCATCTCTCAAATTCTAAACAAAGATTCTTCTCTTATGTCTTTATTATCTAGTGATAATCTCTCTGCTGAAATAGGTTTTTGAGGATAATTTTTGAATATTTGCTAGAGTAACCAGCATAATAAGTGATGAGTTATCTTAGTAAAATTTTGATAATCGGTACTTTATAACAAGATTAAAGTGTAAACTAATTTTGACCATCTACTTATTAATGAGAGATGAGTTATAAATGATGAGTTATGAGTTTGTAATAATCTGACGATGAGTATTTTACTTAAACTAACTTGTTACTTTATTTAACTATTGTTCCTTACAAATTAATCTACCAAATAATTTTATAACCTATGAAAGCAAATTTAGTATTGTATTTTTTGATGATAGTGTTTCTGTGTCAGTGCACTATCAATGAAGTAGGCCCTCCAGGGAAAGATGGCGGTTTTGACCTTCAGCTTCGCTTTCCGATAGGAAATCCTGAAGCTACCACTGCTATCAGTGATACCATTCGGATAGATGACCGCTATAATCTTATCCGATTTGATAAGCGTAACTACTTGAATGTAGATTCGATTGTGTTTAGCTCAAGGATGCGTTCTGTGATAGACCAAGATACTTGTATTGTGCTTTTGAGAAATGTGACCGATAATACTTTTATCACTTCTGCCACACTTCGCTCAGATACTACTGTATTTAGATGGGTCAATTCTGGTAATATATTGAGTGCTTTGCCTAGTCGCTCTATAGATTTAGGGGTGGTGCTTATCAGTAAAAGAACGGGGACTGTGGTAGAAGGAGGGCAATCTTTTCTATTTTTGTATCGGAAAGAAGATTAAAAACATAAAAAAATCTATGCCTGCACAATCGCCTGTGAGAACACAGGCAATGACGAGAAACATAAAAAAAGCCCATCTCTTCAAGGAAATAGGCTTTTCTGAAACATTCTTCAACCAGTTATGCATTGAGTCTTAATCTCAATTCGGATAACTAAATTACCAATTCTGTGCCTACTCATTAAAGTGCTGATAATCAGAATATTGTGGTTTATTGCTTTATAAATTCTTCCCATTATTGGAAGAATAGGGTTTTTTTTGGGAAAAATCATTTCTTAGTAAGTCATTTAAAATAAAGTCCTCATTTAGTTTGAGTAAAACTCTCACTATCATATTCTTACAGCCTAATAATCAATAACTAATCTCTTATTTAGGACAGTCTTTTACACATTTTCCTTGAGGATTGATATAATAAGTTTCTCCATCTTTGACTACTTTTGCTATTCCTTTTTTGAAATCAAAGGCACGATCAAATTCATAATCAATCACTACTTTGCCTTTCTTATTAATATAGCCCCATTTTCTTTTTTGCCAGACACCTGCCAGTTCTTCACTAAAATCTCTGGCTGCATCATAGGCAAATTCAGTGATTCGTTCTCCTTCTTCATCTACAAAAGCCCATTTGCCTGCTTTTTCTACTTTGACAAAGCCTTCTGAAAAATTACCTGCCCAATCAAACTGTGGCTCTATAATTTCTTCTCCTTTCCGATTGACAAAACCGTATTTATCTTCTAGCTTCACTGAGATTACCCCCTCACTAAATAGCCCTACATTATCATATTTAATCTTAATAATTTCTTTGCCTTTATAGTCTATAAATCCATATTTTCCTTTGAGCATTACTTTCGCAAGGCTATCCTCAAATCGCTCTGCTGACTGATAGCGAACAGGGATAACTTCTCTTCCTTCGTCATCAATATAGCCAAACAAACCCTTTAGCTTAACTCTAGCTCGGCTTTCACGGTAAATATCTTCCTCATCATACTCACGCTTCGTAAAAGTATCAGGCACTGTTTCGCTCAAGCGAGAGACCTTTTTGAGAGAATCATCGAGCTCAAATTCAGGATTATCAGGCTGATTAAGACCTTCTTTGGTAGAGTCAGAAGAGTTACAAGCAAATAAAATATTCAATATAAAAAAATAAATAAAGAAGACCTTGAGTCTGTGAGTAATGGGTGAATGAGTGAAGTGCATATTGTTGTTTTTTTGAATTGTGAAGAGGTCTATTCTGATTTTATTTGATAAAGTACAAGTAAAGATATTTATGCAAAGTAAATGGTCAAAATTAGTTAATATTTCAATTTTGTTATAAATGATTGATTATCAGAATTTTACTAGTAAAACTCATCACTACAACTAACTATTCATCTTATCTCAGGTATTTCTTTCAAGTTCATAATAATCATATTTTTGAGTATAATAGTAGTCTTCATTATTAAGCTGAAAGCCCAGTTTCTCTAGAAAAGCATGCGAAGGAGTATTGTCTTTTTCGGTATAGGCAAGTACTTTATACATTTGATGTTTTTCAAAGGCAAATTGAATTAAATGCTTGACTGCCTCTGTAGTCAATCCACTTCTGCGAAAGGCTTCTGCAATGGCAAAGCCTATGGTGCAGTGGGCTTCTTGAGTCCCATAATTGGCTTTACCAAGGTCATAAAAATGTAGTACACCAATATACTTTCCTTCTTTATTTTTAAATAAATAATCACAACCTGCTTTATTTTCAGATAAGCGAGCATAGCTTGTCTGGTAGGCTGTATATTTTAAAAAATGGCTTGGATGCTTAAATTTAGGACTAATGAAAGTGTTTGTGTCTTGATAAAACATATCCCAAAGGTGCTGGGCAGTATCTATGGTAAATAACTCATACTCAAGGTGAAGAGAAGGAGAGGGAGGACTAAAATCAAAGTAAGGAGAAGAATCATTGAGTTTAGACATAAGCAATTTTATATTTAGTAAAAGTATTAAAATAATTGTCTGATTTATTTCAATTAGAATACTCATTATCAGGCTATTAATAACTCATCTCTTACTTAGAAGTTTTGAATTTCAGCAGACTTCTGATGAGTTCAGGTCTTACCCATAATCCAAAAATAACTGCTGAGAAAAAAGTGAATAAAGCATAAATAGAGGCAGGAATCGCCATTATTTGGCTTCCTAAAAATAATTGACTGGTCGCAATCGTAATGGCAAGCCCCGTATTTTGTAAGCCTACTTCGATGGCTATAGTAATCTGATTATTTTTATCAAGTTTCTGTGATTTAGCTGCATAATAACCCAATGACATTCCACTTATATTTAGTATCAATACAAAAAGAGCTACTTCGGTATAGTCTAAGACAGACACTGTATTTGCATCTCCATTTTCTAAAAAAATAGCCCCAAGCATCGCCAAAGCCAATAGAACAGGCATTAAATATTTGAGTGGTTGCTCTACTGTATTGGCCAGGCGTGGGCTACGAGATTGGATATAAATGCCTAAAACACAAGGGATGACAGTCATCAATAGAATCTGAAAAAGTGTATCCCAAAAAGGAAGGTTTATCTCTGTCTGCCCAGCTTCTAAAAATAAGAATAAGGCTATCTTGATAGTGATAGGAATAGAGAAAATCACCAGAAAACTATTAATGGTCGTAAGCGAAACCGAAAGTGCTACATTGGCCTTTAAGAGATAAGCAATGAGGTTAGACACTGCTCCACCTGGACAGGCAGCTATCAAGACAATCCCCACTTGTAGCTCAGGTGAAAGCCCTGCAATACCAGCGATATAAGCAATCAAAATAGCTATGATAGGAAGGAGAATCATTTGGCAAACCAAGCCAATAAAAATGGCACGGGGATGCAGAGCAATATTTCGGAAGTCTTGTGCTGTTAGTGATAGCCCCATCCCAAACATAATAAATGCCAGCACGGAGGGCAGAATATAGGTAGATATCATACATTTGGCTTACTCAAAAAACAATGACCAATAAACTATTACAAAGTTTATTGGTCAAAAATACAATTAAAAATGATATGTTACTTCCTAATTACAGGATACTATCATAAAAAAGTGTGTCTTTTACATTCCAAATCCATAATAAAACAGACCTGAGGCGTTTTCATACGTTCCGCTAAGGAGCACACCTCCTTGTTGGTTTTCTACTTTCTTTAAAAAATCTTCTACAGATTTCACATTTTCATCAGCCATTTTAGTAATAATGAAACCTTCACGCATATTGGTCTGGCTACGGATTTTGCCAGGGTAAATACCAGTTACTTTTAAACCTGATTTGATACCCAGTTCCTTGCATTCTTCTGGACTGACTTCTTCCAAATCTATTCCCAAATCACGAAGTAATTCATTTTGTGGGCGTGTTGCTATTTCAGTTTCTCCTATTTTACCTTTCAAGAAAACATCTATTTTCTTGGTAGTGCCATTTCTAATCAGTTCTAGGTTGATTTTATTTCCTGGGCGGCGTTTGGCTACTTCCTCAAGAAGCTCTGGACTACTTTTAATACGTTTGCCTTCTAAGCCTATGATGATATCACCTGCTTTTAGACCTGCATCAGCGGCAG
>JBBRUH010000105.1:0-13860 GCA_038248005.1 Cytophagales bacterium
ATCTACTGTAAGATAATCATTATATTAGCACGGAGATTACTACACTAAGAATTATATCAAAAAGCGGTAGTGTTATAAATGTAATGTTTTCAAATTTTGAAAATCATTGTAAGAGTATCTATATGAGAAAAAAAGCATACTGAACCCACCCTTACAAATATAACACTACCGAAGACGGATACTATCCAAAATCACGTTTATAGATTAGAGTACTAATAAAATCAAAATTAATGAAAGAACGAACATCTAAATACTATACTAATAATAAAAAAAGTCATTATTTGGAGCAAAATAATACGTATAATCCTTTTTTAGATACTTCTTCTAGCAAAGGCATTACTCAGGAAAAAGAAAATCCATTTTTTGATAAGCCTATAATTAATCCATTTTTTGATAAGCCTGCAACCAATCCATTCTTTACACAACCTATGAATAGCCAATCTACGATGCAAAAGCAAGGAATAGAAGATGGGAAAGTACAAATGAAACAGGCTAACACCCAAAAGAAAGAAAATAACACTGACTTACTTGATAACATTAAGTCGGGTATCGGAAACATTTCTGCTTACTCAACGGATAATGTAAAGGTACACCACAACTCTAGTCAACCTACTCAACTTCAAGCACATGCTACTCAGAGTACATTACAAATGAAATGTTCGGCCTGTGAAAACGAGGAGGAAGCAATACAACGAGCAACGATAATGACTCCGATTCAGCTTAAAGGCACTAAAGAACAATGCGAAGGTTACCATGCGGATTACAAAAAAAAGTTACCCAAGAAGTGTACACAGAATAATACCAAAGCAGAGATGGAAGCAAATGTAATCGCTACTCAGGAACATATAGATGGTCGTGAGTTATATATTAATGAGGAGTGTGATGATGTCTTACCTGGAAGTATCGCCAAGGGATCTGATGTAGCTCTGATGAGCCATCAAGCTGAGTTAAATTCTGTCAAAAAGACTTTAGCTACTTGTAATGATAAGATAAAAAATGGAAAATATAAAATATAAAGCAGGATGAATAAGCCAACAAAGGAAGAAATAAACGTAGATAACTCGCTTGATGAAATTGTTGCAAGTGAGCATTTTTTTGGACTGGATCTAAAGGAGGCTGAGACCTTATTTATAAACGATAGTCTAAACTATCAGTGGGATTTGTTGTGGATGGGACCAAAAGCTTTTAACTATTACATTAAATCAGCAATAAACTATCTAAAGAGAGATGAATCATGTGGAGATGTAGATTTCATTGATGCTCTCTATCAGATTATAGAGATTAGATTGAAAAGAGATGAACTGGAATTATCTCGCCTAGACTTAATAGATTTAATTGATTATGTGGTCAATACCTATCAAAAATTTGAAGTTGAAGAAAAAATTTACGGGAATCTAAAGAAAAAATATTCTGAAATCGGAAATTTATTAAAGATATAAAATGGCAACGAAAATCGTTGGGGTGGAGATGCTTGTAATAAGATTTCCATGCGTAGTATCAAATTAAAAAACTAATGTATAATGCAGTTTAAGTGCAACGGATAATTCTTGCAAATCAGACCCTTGCAAGACAAGCTTGCCTTTTTTTCAAAAATAAAGCTGTGTTGATAATTTGGCGACTATCAAATTCAACTTAGCTTGTCAAAATAAAAAAAACCATTTCAAATCTGAAAGCCTATCACCAGTATATCATCTGTCTGAGGTTCATTTCCTTGCCATTCGTCTAATTTTTGTTCTATGAGTTGTCCTTGTTTTTCCATAGGAAGGGTGTGAATATCCATCAACATTTCTCTGATGCGATGTCTTGCAAATTTTTTACGGTATTCTTCGCTAAACTGGTCTTGGTAGCCATCTGAAAACATATAGAATTGGGTCTTTCCATCTAGTTTGATTTGATGTTTTTCAAAATGACGGACGGTTTCATCTTTTTTCATCCAGCCTCCAATGGGTAGTTTATCTCCTTTAATGATGTTTAACTCACCATCACGGATATACATCAATGAGTTTTTTGCTCCTGCAAAATCAAGATAACCTGCCTCATGGTCTATGATACACAAGGTCAAATCCATTCCATCTTGATTGGCATTATTTTGTTGTTTGAGCGTCTGACTTATGCTTCGGTGTAGTTCTGTCAGAATTTTATCAACTTCTGTGATTTTTTTAGAGCCTACTATTTCATTGAGTAAATCATTGCCTATCATACTCATAAATGCTCCAGGCACGCCATGCCCCGTACAATCTACTGCCGCAATGAGTGTTTTAGGACTAGTCATTCCTTTTAGCACAGATTCGGTTTTGCCATCTTTGGTGATATTCTCATAAAGTGGCTCAGCCTCAATGATAGCCAACCAATAAAAATCACCACTCACAATATCTCTTGGTTTAAACATCACAAAAGAATCAGGGAAAGCGGTTTTAATTTCGTCTAAGGGAGGAAGCATCGCATCTTGGATACGCTTGGCATAGGCAATGCTTTGTAAGATACTATTATTTTTCCTTTCTAATAGATTTGTCTGTTTCCCTAGTTCTTCGGTTTGATGTGCCAATACTTGATTTTGGTCGTAAATCTCACGGGTTTTTACTTCTACGATGTGTTCTAGTTCTATGCGTTTTTGTTGAAGATAATAGACTCTCCATCTGATAATCCCATAGACCAATGCAATCACGAGTAATCCTAAAAACACATAGAATAAGCTTGTCTGATAGAAGAAGGGTTTTAACTGGAAACTGAGTTTTGTGCCTTTCATATTCCACACACCATCATTATTGGCCGCAATTACCTGAAAAGTGTAATTGCCTGGAGGTAAATTGGTATAGACAGCTTGTCTTTCTTTTTGAGCATCTACCCAATCAGGGTCAAAGCCAATTAGCTTGTATTTAAACTTTACTTTAGAAGAAGCCAAAAGACTCAAAGCACTATAATCAAATACCAAACGCCTTACGCCAGCTTCTAAGGTAATTTTCTCGTGAATATCTATGTTCTGGTTATCTACCACCAAGAAGTTAATACGCAGAGCAGGAGGAAGGTGGTTTTTAGGCATTCTCTCAGGGTCTATCACTACTACGCCCCCATTCGTAGGTATCCAGATTTTGCCTTTGCTGTCTATGAGCGAATGTGCTGCTCCTGTGCAATCTTCACTCTTCATGCCATCGTGCTTGTCAAATATTTCCCAGTGAATGGTTTTGATTTGACCTTTCGCATAGTCATTGAGTTCTTTTTTGTTTACTTTGATGATGCCTCTACTAGTTGTAAGCCATACTTGCTGTTTTTCATCTTCCAAAAAATCAAAAGGACTATCATTGAGCAAACCATCTTGTGAGGTATAATTAAAAAACTTACCCTCTTCAAAGCGACTAATCCCTCCATTGGTTACTATCCAAGTTACATTTTGAGCATCTGTATAGGTGTTAAATACCAAATCACTTACTAGACCTTCTTTGGTAGAATAGTTTTTAATCTTGCCCTCAGGGCTAATTACGCTGATACCTGCATCATTGGTACCTACCCAGACATTTCCCTTTTTATCGCCTTGGATAGACATAATAAAGTTAGAGCTAAGTCCATTGCTTTGGTCAAGCACCTCAAATTTTCCCTCAGGGCTAATTTTAGTGATACCTCCTATGCGTGTTCCTATCCAGATATTTCCTTGCTCGTCTTCATAAGCAATGCGTGCTGCATTGTCTGATAAGCCATTTTGTTTGTTGTAAAGCTTTTCTTCTCCTGTGGGACTGATTTTAATGACTCCATTGAAAGTAGAAATCCAAGTATTTTTCTTACTGTCTTTTAGGATATTAAAAATTCGGACTTTGGGGATGTCTGTTTTGAAATTAAATTCTTTGATGTCATTTCCCTTGATGAGGTTAATTGCTCCATCATTCATTCCTAGCATGTATTCTCCTGGCTTATATTCACAGACAGAACCGACAGAGGCAGCAGAGAGCCCATCTTGGTAAGTAAAGTTAGTAAACTTACCATCTTTGATTCTAAAAAGCCCATTTCTGTAAGTAGCTATCCAAAGACTTCCTTCAGCATCTAGGTGAAGATCTAGCACATTGGTAAGGGGATTTTCTTTGCTGTAGGGAAATTTTTCTAAGATATTTTTATAATGATTTTGTCTGTAAAGTCCTGTGGAAGTGGCTATCCAGAGGCTTTTGGATTTATCTTGTAATATTTTATGGACGATATTCTTCTCAAAATCTTTAACTTCATAAAATTTGCCTTCTTGCATATAAGCCAGTCCTTCGGTAGTTCCTACCCAAAGTTTTTGCTGATAATCAAAAAATAATTCTAAAATAGTATTGCTAGGTAATCCATCTGCCGTAGTGTAGGTTTTATATTTTGTCCCATTTCTACAAATTAACCCTTTTTCAGTTGCAAACCAAAGCTGATTTTTTTTGTCTTTTTCCATCTTATAGACAGAGATTCCATTGAGGGCTGGGATGTCTAATTGTTTGATAGCTTTAGTTTGTGGGTTAAGTTCATACAGTCCTGCACCTCGCCCACTAACGAGGTATTTTTCTTTGTTTTCAAAAAACATGCAAGCAATGAAGATAGAATCTAAACCTACCTTCTCAAAACGTGCATTTTTATAACTAAAAAGTCCACTGCCATGTGTACCAATCCAGAGTGTGCCATCAGGTGCTTCTTGGAGAACTTGCACTAAGTTGGTACTAAAACCAGGAATATTGGCTTTATTGTAGTTTACAAATCGAACTCCATCAAAGCTCGTCAGACCATCAAAACCTGCCAACCACAGATAACCATCTTGGGTCTGCACAATGCGTCGTACATTGCTAGAAGGTAATCCATTATCAGTATCCCACTGATTTAGAATGTATTGAGTAAGTTTTTTGGCAGGTGAAAGCTTGGCTGTGGAGGTTTGCCCATAACTTTTAATAAGCCCAATCTCTAAAAATATAAAAATAAGAAATATATATTTATTCACTTGTAGGCTAAATTGTATATGTTCTAAAATAGACAAACTATGGAATATTAGCAAATCTTATGCAAAAATATAGAATATTGATTGGTATTAAAAAGGAAAAGATGAATATTAGGTTATTTATTAAGTTATTGGTTATTAGTCATTGGGAGATTAGTCATTAGGACCACAATTGGTTATCAGTCATTGAGTCAATTAGTCATTAGAGTTGTTACATACAGACTACCAACACTTTAGCTTTTTTATAACCACATAGAAAATTGCTTACGAAAAGCTTTTGTACTAGCTTATCATTCCAAGATTCCCAAATTAAAAATTGATGTAAATCATTGAAAATCAAGAAGTAACAACTCTAATACTTCTAAAAAAAATCACTTCAGACTTCTCGCTTTCCACTCATCCTCTCTCACTTCTCACTTCTTACTCCTCACACCCTCAATCCTTCTATACACCGTATAACTCAACAAAGCAGATAAAATACCCACCAATGCACCTACTAAAATATCTAAGGGATAATGCACTCCCAAATAAATCCTGCTATAAGAGACGATGAAAGCCCATAAAAATAGCCAAAGGACATGCTTAGAGAATCTTCTAAAAAACAAAAAGAAAATCGTAGCCAAGCCAAAGCTATTGGCAGCATGAGAAGACGCAAAGCCAAAAGAGCCACCTCTGTAGCCTTCTACAAGGTGTATTTTTCCCTCTAAAGCTACTTCATGGCTAGGGCGAAGCCGCTCAAAATAAGGCTTCATGATTTTGGAAGTAAATCCATCTGCAAGCACTATAGTCAGTAAGATGGCAATCAAAATACCCCAAGTTTTCTTTTTGAATTTCCAATACAAAATTCCTATCAATAAGACATAAAAAGGAATCCATGTCTTAGTGCCACTTATCCAAAACATTAGCACATCTAGCCAAACGGTATGTTGCTCGTTGAGCCATAAAAATAAATCTGTGTCTAACTCAAGCAAAGTTTCCATCTCATCAAGGGGATTTACACAAGTTTATTTTCAAGACAGACAAACAACTCACTTCCTTGTCGAGGTTTGATACTATTATGACAAGCCTCAAAATGCTTAAAATGAAAGTCATTCTTGAAGTAGTTTTTCAAGTTCTCAGTTGTTTCTCCGAAAGGAGGCTGAGTTCTATCTAGCAAAACATCTCCAAAAAGAACACCTACTAATTTACCTTGGGGCTTTATTAATTTGGTCATTTTCTGGATATAAGCTTCTCTAAGGCTTGGGTCTAAGGCACAAAAGAAAGTTTGCTCTAAGATTAAATCAAACTGTTGAGTTTCTTCTAGCTCAAAGAAATTACCCAAAATAAGATGTTCTTTTGGAAAACTAGGGCATCTCTGGGCTAGGTTTTCTAGTGGGCTAGGGGCAAGGTCTATCACCCATACCTCTTCAAAACCTTGCTCATGAAGATACTGAGCTTCATAGGCATTGCCTGCTCCGGGTATCAGGATGCGGAGATTTTTAGTATTTAATTGGTCAATATATTCTTTCAGTGGGGTAGATACCCTTCCGATGTCCCATTGTGTGAGTTGTTCTTGGTAGCGATTTTCCCAGAAAGTTTGATTAAAAGTATCTGACATAATGTATCAATGATAAAGCAGTGATTCGTAATTAGATTTCAAATATAAACTAAAATCTAAGAGAAACCTTTTCTAATAAGTGATGAGTTATTCTATTAAATTACTGATAATTAGTTTTTTATAGTAATATCAAAACGCAAACTAATTTTGACCATTTACTTAGACTCTCTTAGTCATTCTCTGCATAAGAACTTTTGCTTGTGGAGTTGTAGCTTCATTTTAATTCATAAAAAAGGTGATTTTACATCAAGTAAAATCACCTTTCAGAGAATTTTTATTTAATAAATTTCTAATATTTTAAGAATTATTCACCACAGCCTTCTAGCATCTCAGCAGCTTGTTTGTAGCCATGTCTAAGTGCCAAATACCAGTCTTCACACGCTTCGTTTTGCTTGCCCATTGCAAATTTAGCAGCTCCTCGCCCGAAATAAGCTTTACCTAGTTTGGGGTCTTTTTTGATGGCTTTGTCAAAATCTCTGACGGCTCCTTCATAGTTTCTTCGTTCCATTTTTTGCTCTCCTAGACGGATGTAATCTTGTACTTCAGAAGGCATCATACTAAGCGAATCTTCACTGCGTGCTAATCCTTTACCAGCATCTTCTCCACAGTATTTGATAATTTTTTGGCGAGCAGGCTCATGTCCCATCTCAGCCGCTTTTCTCCAACTAGCACAAGCCTTCTCTATTTGTCTGCTTGCCTCATAGAGTTCGCCACGCATATAATAACCATTTGTAAAGTGAGGGTTCAAGGCAAGAGCTTTGTCCAAATCTTGTGCAGCTTCGGTATATTTACGAAGTCCAAGATACAAAGCACCTCGGCTTGCATAAGGCTCGGCTTCATTGGAGTTGGCTTTGATGGCAAAGCTATAATTTTCGAGGGCAGCACTATAATCATTCATGAGATAATAGACATTGCCTAGATTATGGTAAGCTGCTGCATATTGATTGTCTTTTTGGATAGCTCGTTTGTATTGTTGCATTGCCAATGTATAGTTTTGGCTATGAAAGGCTTGATTGCCTTCTTTGTAGTATTCTTGTGCTGTCTGAGAATAGCTAGTTTGTAAAGATACAAAGCCAATCAAAAATACAAATGAGAAAACTAATATTGAGGAGAAAGACTGTATATTTTTCATGTTATAAATTTATTAAATAATTTTGTGAATCTTACCGAAAGATGTTCCAAAAACGTACCAAGTAAGGTTTTTAGTGCTTATCTAAGATTTATAAAATATAATAGATTGATAATGAGAGTTTTAGGTTTTAGGGGATTTGAAAACACATGTTAGTTTTTCTCAAAATAAACACTATGTACTAAATTGGGAAAAACTACAAGGGGGGTTGATGGCTTTCAATCTTACCTTAATAATGGTAAATATGAAAACTAGAAAGGTACTTAAACTTCTATCTAATTAAGATGTTTCTCAGACTTAACATGACAAATAATACATCCTGAAAGCAATCTTAGTCTAACAAAATAGCATCTGATGTAACTTAACATTAAGGTTTTTTTCTAGAAGTAAATACATCATTCCATCTTTTAGACCCACATTAGGTACTCTGATGGTATTGGCATCCGCACTCTGCATGGCATTCAGATAAATCTTGCTGGCAGGCAAAATAGTATCTGCACGGTCAGGGTTAAGCTTTAAGATATTGACCTTTTCTTTGAAAGAAAATCTCTCTAAATACACTTGTAATGTTTTTATATCTTTGATGTCAAGCCATTCATTGCTGGCTTTAGCAAGGCTATGTACTTTATTAATATTACCCCCTGTACCTACAGCGAATAGTTCTTTTTTCTTAGGTAGATATTTTTCCTTATTATCCCTAATCCATTGCTGCATCTCTTCATCTATGACACGTCCATTCTGCGAATCTACCCCTCTGATAGAACCCATACTAAATGACCGTGAAGCTACTTTTCTCTGACCTTTGTAGAGGTTAATCTCCGTGCTGCCACCTCCCACATCTATATGGATATAGTTTTTGTCTTCTTCTAGCTGAGTAGCGATTACAAGGCTTAAAATCTCAGCTTCTTTGCTTCCATCTATCACCTGAAAGTCTATGCCTATCTCTGATCTGATAAGCTGTACCATTTCTGGTCCATTTTCGGCTTCTCTAAAGGCAGAAGTCGCTATTGCAAGATAATCATCTACTTCGTGTAGCTCCATAAGTAACTTAAAAACCTTGATTAGTTTGAGCAGTTTCTCTTGCTTATTGAGGGTGATTCTTTGGTGATAAAATACATCTTTGCCGAGTCTCAAAGCAAAACGAGTATATTCTACTTTTTTGAGAGAAATTATATTTTTGATGCTGGGCTTTTTAGAATCTTCTGTCAAGACTCTGTTGATTTGCATCCTAGCTCCATTCGAGCCTATATCAATAGCAGCAAGTTTCATGATAGGTAATTTTTGATGATATTCAAAGATAGCAAGGGTTTTACAATTAGCAAGTTAGAGGATAGTTAAAAAGCCATAGAAGGCAAACTTATTTTTAGAAGTATAAAGCAAGGTGTTCGTAGTTATTTTTTAACCTTTAGAGAGGTTTATTTTCAAAAAATACTTTAATTTTAGGGCTAAAAGCCATGAAAATATCTATTATTGTAGCCGCTGCCGCCAACCATGTCATTGGTCGTGAAGGGAATCTTCCCTGGCGTTTGTCAGCAGATTTGAAGCATTTTAAAGAAAAAACCCTTCACCAAGTGATTTTGATGGGTCGCAAGACCTTTGAATCTATAGGTCGTCCTTTGCCTAAGAGAGAAAGTTGGGTCATTAGCAGACAAGAAATGTATCCAGTCTCAGAGGGTGTCAGTTTGTTTACGAGCTTAGAAGCTGCATTTAGAGAAGCAAACGCTAGAAATCTGGAAGAACTTATCATCATAGGAGGGGAGGAAATCTATAGGCAAGCTTTGCCCTATGTAGATATGATTTACCTCACATCGGTCAATGCGAGTCCAGAAGGAGATGCTTTTTTTAAGTTACCAGACGAAAAACATTGGCAAAAAGAAACGCTAGAAATATACCAAGCCGATGAAAAGAATGAATTTGATTTTGAAATTATTAAATTGGTCAGAGATTTAGACCATCCATCTCAAAAGTTTTAAGATATGCAGAAAAGTATGTATTGGTGTTTTTTGTGGAGTACTTTTATAGTTGGATGCACTCAAAACCAAATCAACGAAAAACTTCATCGTAAGTTACTGACCGAATATCAAGAGTTGGTTCAAGAACACGAGATTTTTAAGGCAGAATATGAAGATTGGGTAGAAGAGTTTGATGGATGGAAAACTCAACTTAAAGAGCATAAAGACATCAAAGATCCTCTTTTTAAAGAACATAAAAATGCCATAGAAGCACAGTTTATTTTACTCAAAAGCCATGATAATTTGCTATTGGCTCACAAAGAAATATTGGAAGAACAACGCAAAGCTTCAGAAAAACACTCTAGAGGTAGTCTTTCTGATAGTGAGTTTGAAGAAAAACACAATGCTTTGGTAGTCAAGCATGAAGAACTCGTCAAAGTCCACGAACACTTGAAAGAATTGCACCGATTCCTAGAAGATGCTCAAGAAACAATCTTAGAAGCGAAATATTAGATATATAGTTCTATCTAGCACATTTGATTTACTCTTTTGGATTATTGGGTAAATTCTTGTACTTTTATAATATACATAGACTATATACTAAATACATTTATATTAAAAAAACATGTTTCGTTTCATTTTTCGGGTTTTGTTCTTGAGCATTTTACCCAATTATATTTATTGCCAAGCTTACAATGAAGGTTTTGAGCCAGCACATATTTTTAGCCTTAGTGGGTTTATTACTCCCGAAGAAAGTCCCTTGCCACAGTCAGAAACGTATTTATACTTAGGCTATGGCTGTTGGTGTAGTACCACAGGAGGTGTAGCGGTAGTGAATAACACAGGACGAAATAATACACAAGGTATCCGAAACTCACCCAATACCAGTGGACAAGATTTACTTTCTCCTCGCTTGGTGATGGAAACAGCTCAGGATTATACCTTTTCTTTTTGGTATAACACCCAAAATGCACAGGATGCTGAGATTGTAGTTTACATAGATATTCCTGATGATATAGAAAATAATTTTGAAGTATTAGAAACCATCAGTATCACTAGTAATCCTGGTACTTGGGAGTTTTTTGAATATACTTATACTGCCCCCGATAGAGGCAATGCACGTTTTAGATTGATTTTGAATAACTCAGCAGGAGGGCAGCGAATCCGTTTGGATGATGTAGAAATATCTCCATCCGTATTTGCAGATAGTCCTTGCAATCCAGATCTTCCCCCGACGGTTCGTTTTAAAATCCCTGAGACTCTTGAGATACCCGAAAGCAATCCTAGTCCACAGAACTTAGAAGTCTATCGCTTGGGTTATATTTCTCAAGACAGTAGGGTTAATATCATCTACAGTGGGGGAAGTGCCACAGTGGGAGAGGATTTTAATTGGTTAGTACAGTTGCCTTATCTTCTTAGCTTTACACAAAATACCAATACACATGTTTTTGAGTCTTTTGAGGTTTTGGCAGATGCTCTAGTAGAGCCGCCTCAAAGCTTATTGTTACAGATAGTAAGTGTAGAAAATGTCCTTACACAGATAGATGATGTCATTGAATTTCTGATTATAGATGAAGCTTTTAATAATCCTCCTTTGTCTTTAGAAGATTCTTATAGCACTCTCGAGGATGAAGTTCTCATCATCGAAGCACCAGGTGTTCTTGTCAATGATATAGGGCTTGATTTGCAGGCTTTGCTCGTAAGCCCTCCACAAAATGGAACAATTGATTTGCAGAGTGATGGAAGTTTTTCTTATGAACCTTTTCCTGATTTTTTTGGACAAGATTTTTTTGGCTATCGTCTAAGAGATGATTTATCAGAAACTCGTGTCAAAGTGAATACCTTGCCTATCAATGATGTACCTGTTTTTTTGGATATTCCAGAGTATATTACCAATTTGCAGACTGATCAAATCCAAGAAGTGCTGTTTTCGGTCAATTCGGGGGCTGAAAATGAAGTCAATCAAAGTTTGATACTGAGTGCAGTAGCAGTGGGTGAAGATATTTTAGAGAGTTGGGCATTAGAATTTCCCTATGGAAGCCCTACTCAAGCCCGTCTGACTTTTACGCCTGACCCTTTCAAAAGTGGGATAGTTTTATTTCATTTTACCTTGAGAGATAGTGGCGGAACAGAGCGTGGAGGCTTGGACCAAAGCCAGAAAAGACTGAGACTAACCATTCAAAGAGTAGCGGAGATTTATCCAAATGAAATCTTGCTACCCAATACCTTTACACCCAATAATGACACCAATAATGATTATTTTGTGCTTCGCTCCAAGCTGGTAGAAGAAGTGGTTTTTACTATTTTTGATAAATGGGGCAACGTCTTATACCATACTCAAAATGTAGAAGAAGCTACTCAAGAAGGCTGGGATGGACTAAATCAGCCTACAGGAATGTATGCTTGGGCTGTGAAAGTCAAATTCCAGAATGGTGAAAGTAGAAGTGAAAAAGGGAAAGTACATTTGCTTAGATGAGTTAGCTTGGTGAGGATTGAGGAGTAAGAAATGGTTTTGAAACATATTATAAATAGTCTGAAAGGCTTAAACATCATAATTTGGGGCATTGCCCCGAGCTATTAGCATTAGAAATTAAATGAAAAAACCCCCTTACATTGTCTTGATTTTATGGCTTTGCCTGATGGGTAAAACTATGCCTTTGACTGCTCAAGACTTGGTGTTTTCTCAGTATTCAGATAATTCATTTTTAACTAATTCTGCCCTCTTGGCACGCCACCAAAAAGGGCAAATTATGATGCAGTACCGCAATCAGCCCCTTTCTTCTGGAGAAAGCTGGTCGAGTATGATGCTTTATGGAGATATTGCTTTGGCCAATAAAAATCAAGCGAGACCTTGGGGAGGATTTGGGGTGATGTTTCTAAGGGAAGATGCAGGCAATCTATTGACCACACAAGGACTTGCCTTATCAAGCAATTACCAAATTCATTCAAAAAGACAATCTTTGCGTCTTGGTTGGCAGTTGGGTTGGTTTCAGCAACGGTTTCAGACCGAAAATATCACCACAGATAATCAGTTTTTGGGAGGGTTTTTTAATCCAGAAGCAACCTTAAATGAAAATTTTGACAATACCTCTAATAATTATTTAACCCTCAGAGCAGGCATTCACTGGGCTTACAGAGATTTGCTAGGGTATGAGAGAGTGAGCATAGGCTTAGGGTGGAATAATTTTAATCGCCCTACTATGAATGTCTTGTCAGTAAATCCTAGTCGTCTGCCTGATCATTTGGCTACTCATGTAAGTTTATTGTTCTTCAATCCTTTGGCATTTAGCATAGAACCCAATCTACTCTGGATACGTCGTCTCCAAACCAATTATTTTATGGCAGGCAGTTGGTTTAGATATGCCCTAGACAAAACGCCTTTCTCACATAAATCAATGGCTTTCGGGCTTTGGTATCAAAGCAATGGAGCCGCTATTATGGCTCTCAATTTAGAGCAACCTCGCTACACCTTGGGGCTTAGTTATGATTTACCCATTCAGGATGCTTCCGATGCTTGGCTAGGAAGTGGAGCTATAGAACTGCGTTTGGGTATTAAATTCAGACCTCATTATCCTCAAAAAGTATTGCTAGATAGTCAAGAACCTATCCGTGATAGCATTGTCTATTTAGAGTCTAAAAAGACGCTTTTACTGCTTGAAGATATACAATTAGCAGAAGGATTGCCTTACTTGGCAGAATTTATAGAGAGACAAAAAGCTTCTTCTCTCTCTCAAAACTCTCTCAACCCTATAAAAGAAGGGGTCATTCTAAAAAAACTTCCTTCCAAAGTACAAGCACTCAATACCAAAAGCGTAAGGTTTGCCTTTAAACAAGATACTTTAAGCCTTTATTATCAAAGCTATCTAGACAAAGTCGTGGAAGTTCTCAATGAATATCCTACACTCAATGTGGTCGTTTCGGGGCATACCTGTAATATCGGAACAGATACAGATAATCTAATTTTATCAAAAGACAGGGCTAATTATATCAAGCAAGACCTTATCGGAAGAGGTATCTCCACAGAAAGAATCATCGTGATGGGGCTGGGTTCTGCTTATCCAATAGTGCCTAACACCAGTGAGCAAAACAGACAAATCAATAGAAGAGTAGAGTTTGAATTTATTTTTATTGATTAGTCTTGGGAGTTATGGTAAAGATTACAAATCTTTTACTCTTTCAATCGGGATTTCAAATCCCGACTAGCTGATGGTAAAGATTACAAATCTTTCACTCTTTCAAT
>JBBRUH010000106.1:0-13845 GCA_038248005.1 Cytophagales bacterium
AATTATGATGAACTATCTGGGTTTAGTTATGATTACCCTTCACAACTTACAGAGGCAGGATTAATGATAGCCACTCGTGAAGACCAAATATCAGATGCCGTTCGCAATGTTTTCGGAGTAATTAATCAAGATTTTACTACCCAAGAACATTTTAGCCCTACCCAATACCAAGAAAGTGCTTATCTAGAGACAAAAGCTATTTATGAAGATTTTAGCAATAATAGCAATCGAATAGGCGTGGAAATCACACAAAAAACATACTCTTGGAATGAGGCTACTCTTAGCAAAGGACACGTGATAGAATACAACATCCGTAATCTCAACAGTACTCGCATAGATAGTTTATATGCGTCTATTTTTGCAAACTGGAATGTCTATCAGACCATTAATAACCGTGCGGGTTGGGTAGATTCACAAAATCTAGGGTTTGCTCGCAATTCTTTTAGTGGTAGTGCTTTTATGGGTATCCAAGTCATTACCCCACATCAAGGAGTGAATTATTATGCCTTTGATAATGTAAGTGCAATCAATGTAAATGATGGATTTAGTGATGCTGAGAAGTTTCAGGCTATGTCTGGAGGTATCCAAAACACTACTGCAGGAACCACAGGCAATGGGGCTGATATAGCACACAGCATCGGAGTAAAAATCAAGAGTTTAAACCCCGGCCCTGGCAAAAAAGTAGCTTTTGTCTTTGCAGCTGGTGATAACTTAGCCGAACTCCAAGCCAATGCACAAGCCCTTGCAGATAAATATATCTCACTTAATACCAGTCCCTTACCAGAATTGAGTTCTTTTTCTGTATGTAGTAATCAGAGTACTACCCTTCGCCCGAATAATGGAACTGTATTTAGATTTTATAATGGTAATCCATCTGAGGAAGGCACTTTGCTCATAAGTACAGGAAGTAGCTTGACTATCAATGATTTACAAAGTCCTCAAACATTCTATATCACTTGTATTGATGAGGTATTTGAAAGTCTTGCGATAGCAGTAAATATCAGTATTAGTAGCCACGAGACTAACTTTGAAATGAGTAATACTTCACTTGATTTGAGTGAGTCTGATGTGATTACACTCACAAGTACTTCAGTAAATGCAAGCAATTGGAACTGGCAGATTAAACGTGAAGGAGAAATAGCTGACGCTTCTATTAATTTTATCAATGGCACCAATGCCCAAAGTGCTACTCCTCAAATTTCATTTATAGAACTTGGAGAATACGAAATCAAACTTATTAGTCAGAATACAGAGGGCTGTATTGACTCTCTAATTAAGTCTCTTACGGTATTTGAAAGTGTAATTACTACTCGGCTAGAAGAGTTTGAAGAGGCTCTGGTCAAAGTTTACCCCAACCCTATACAGGAAAAGCTTTGGATAGAGATCACTAACCTAAATGAAAAAATAAGAGCAGAAATCATTGATAGCCAAGGACAGCAGGTATATAAAACTGAATGGGTGAATCAGCCTGACATAGCTCAGATACTTCAATTAAGCAAGCTCAATGCAGGAGTTTATTTTTTAAGAATTATTAGAGAGAATGGAAGACACATCACTCGAAAAATAGCCAAATATTAAATAAACGACTTACTTTAGAAGGAAAAAGCATTTTGACTTTTTTTAAAACAAAATCAATATTTTTTTATATTTTATTTGCTATATCTTAGCATTTGTTTAATTTAAGACTTTTAACATAAAAACTTGAAATATATGAACTTATTTTTAAGAAAAATTACATTATTTAGCTTAGTGTTTTTATTTTTAGGGGTTAATCTACAAGCCCAGACTGACTCAATCAAAACGAAAGCCCTCTCTGACTCAATGTCAAATCTATATTTGAGATACTTGAATCTCTCTAAAACTACGGAAGATGTTCAGAGTAAACTGGTAACTTCTCTCTCAGGCTTAGAAGACAAATATAAATTTGTAGAGAATCTATCCCAAGGCAACAACGAACAACTCAAGCAAATCAAAAAAGAAGGGCTTATCTCAAGTCAAAATTTTTATGAGCGTAACCGTGAAAGCACTGTCCGCTCAGCCAGTTTTATGGAGTCAGTCAATGGTGCATTGAATGCACTTGAGTTTTCGGTATCATCACTTGATTATTCTAACTCTATTTTTGAGCTTAATAACCCCACCAATACAGATTTAGGATTTAACCTCGAGAAAGTAATCCTCAAAATCGTAGATGAAAAAATTATCAAGGGTAAATTTCAAAAGAAAGGAGGAAGCAAGCTCAGAAGTATTATCTCTAGCATTCTCAATAATCCTTTGGTCAATAACCCCATCACCAAAGCAATTGTCTCTACTGTGCCAGCAATTAGTTCTATTACATCTATATTTAATATAGTCAATAGTGTAGCCGTTACAGAAGATGACATAGATACCTCTGACCTGACTGCCTTCACCAAAGAACTACAGCGATATACAGCTCATTATGAAGCACTTTCCAAAGCAAGCCGTGATTTAGATTTTAACCTAAATAACCTTAAACTAAAATCAGAATCAGTCAGAAAATTAGCTATTAACTTTGTCAAAGAGCATATCAATGATGTTTATACCCAACAAAATGCTCCTAGTTCAGAAGGCATGGATATGAACAATATGGTAAGAAAACACTATAATTATATCTCAGTATTAGAATATATCAAGCAAGTAGAACGTCAGAATAATAACAATTATGACTTTCTCTCTAAGCGTTTCGTATTTCCAATGGTTTCACGCAGTAAGGCATCATTTATAGCAGAAGAAGTAGAGAAGCTCTACAATGAGTATCTTACTACACTTTCTACATATCATAATAATGTGGTAGTAATTCTTAATAATGCCACAGGGCTGAGCGATGATACTACCAAGATTTCAAAAAAAATATTTGACCTCAATGAAAGATATAAGCTACTGACCGAAGCTTATTTAAAGAATGTAGCTATTGAAGATTTAAAGGCACGTGAAGATAATATTCCTCGCTTCTAATAAACGAATGAGCTTTGGTTATTCTTGATTAATTGATTGCATCAGTTTATTTTTTTAGTTAATGATAAACTGATGCAATTTATTCACTCTTAAAATATAAGATTTATGGCAGAAATATTTAGCCTATTTGAGTATTATCAACTTACGAAGCAACCCAATGTAATGATTTGCTATCGTGGCCCAGTATCTGATATTATTTTGAGAGAGATTAGCAAAGACATTCGTACTAAATTTAGCTATGATGTACAAGCAAGTCGTAAAATTTTTGCTATTTACATGGAGTTAGCACAGAATATCTTGTACTACTCTTCCGAAAAAATTCACCTAAGCCACCGCCAAGATAGTATAGGGACTATTCTCCTCACTCAAAATTCAGAACATTATATTTTTTCTTGTGGAAATCTAGTTGAGAATCAATATGTCCAAGATATGCTAGATGATTGCAAGCTCATCAACTCCTTAGACCGTGAAGCTCTCAGAGAACATAAAAGAGAACAACGCAACTCCCCTCGCAAAGCCCGTAGCAAGGGGGCAGGCATTGGACTGATCCAAGTAGCCCTTACCTCTCGTTTACCTCTTCAGATGGAACATAGACAAATAGATGATACACATAGTTTTCTTTCTATCACAGTGCGTGTCCAGAAAGAATCTTCAGATGAAAATGATTAAATAAAGATGTGAATTACAGAAGAACTTTCTAAAAATAAATCTCTGGAACTAAGATAATTTGCTCTAGGAAAAGAATTCGCTGAATCTGAGAGGTGGATAGTGATACTCAAAGATTAAAAATATTTTTGTGTGTATTTCACCCTCATGAAGTAGATAGTCAAAATTAATTTACATTTTAATCTTGCCATAAAAACTGATTATCAGCATCTTACTAAGATAACTCATCGCTTGTCCATGCCTAGTATAGGTTGACCAAGTTTAGACCATTATTAACTTTAAAATATTTTAATCTGACTAAGATTATTCTTAAATTCTCTTTTACAGGTAAAAATTTGTAGACTTTTTCTTTTCTCATTAGGAATATCTTTGATAAAGGATTCAAATTGATTGGACGTTTTGCCATCTAAACTATCATGACTTCGCTCATTATAGTTATTCACTGCTTTTTTGAGATTTCTTTTTAACTCTTTGAGGTTTTTTATACTCCATAGATGCAAATAGTCATTTTTGATAGTGCCGTTCACTCTCTCAACATGGGCATTTTCTAGCACTTCTTGACACATACTTATATCAATACCAGAATCTTCTAAAAGAGTTGTATGTTCATCGCTAATATATTGAGTACCCTTTAAATGATGGATGAGTTTGTTTTTATAATCCTTTACAGCTCTTAAATGGAGTGCCATTTTGAGTATATTTACATTATTCTCTGCTCTCATATTATCAGCCAATGAATAGCCCACAATTTTTCTTGAATATACATCCATTATCAGTGTAATGTAATAATATCTACCTCCAAGTGGGAAGTAGGTAATATCACTTGACCAAACTTGGTTTACATCTGTAAATCTCTTACCTACAAGAAGGTTGGCATAACGAAGTCCTTTATAGGAATAGGTAGTCCGACTAGGATTGGCTCTGACGCTGAGGCCAAATCCCTGTCCAAGTCCTAAGGCAATGAAAGCATCTCGTCCAATGCCTTCGGGTTTAAATTGATGATACATCTTGCGTAAACCACACACACACACAGTTTAAATTGATGATACATCTTGCGTAAACCCATCCCTAGATGCATCTCTCTTATCTCATACATCAAACCCAAATAAGAAGCTTCTTTCTGTTGCCAAAGTTTCTCTCTTTGTAAAGCTTGAAAATGGGCTTGCTTACTGATACCACAGAGTAAATACAACTCATTCATCGTTGCACTCATATCTCTATGCTTTTTCCTGAAGAAATCAATAACTTGGTAGCGCACTTTTTTTTTAGGTCGTACCCTACCTCCTCACTAGCTAATTCAATGGTCTTTTGAAGATACTCTATTTCAAGTTGCTTTTGACCTATGAAGCGTTCCAATTCAGCATTGCGTTCTAGTAATTTCTTCGTCTTTGTTGATTCACTTTCCATTTCTACTACTATTTTAACACCAGGTTCTAAATCAGAATAGGCATATATCCACTTATAAACCGATGTTCGGCTTACTTTGTAAAGTTCGCAAATTTGACTGATTGTAGTAGTCTTTTGCTGTATTTCTGCTACTTTTAATCGTTTGAAACTCTCACTAAAAATCCGATTATGATTCGATTTCTTAGTGGAATTTGTACTTTTTGAAGTTTCACTTTTTTTGCTGACATTTGTATTTGACGTTTTGGGGTCAACCTATGTCAGGCATGGACAAGTCATGAGTTATTCTATTAAAATGGTGATAATCAGATTTTTATACTAACATCAAAATATAAACTAATTTTGACCATCTACTTGAAATCACACTTGTTCACCTGATTTAGCTCTTTTATCTAGTTCATGCCATATCAAGCCACTTGCCCCAAGCACTGCAGCATTTTGGCTTTGTAGTTCAGACATTATCAGTTTTACAGTTCCTTTAAAAGGTCCAAACAAGGTGTGCTCCATGTGCCTCAAGGTAGGCTCAAAGATTAAATCTTTGGCATTTGCCAATCCTCCAAAAAGAATAATCGCCTCTGGGCTAGTAATCAATACCGTATCTGCTAGTTTTTGCCCTAAAATCTGCCCTGTATATTCAAAAGCTTCTAAGGCAATCTTATCTCCTTTGAGGGCAGCTTGGGTGATGCGCTCACCAGTAAGCTCAGCTTGGCTTACCTCTCTCAGCTCACTAGATACCAGATAGTCAGCCAAAAGTTTAGAGACAGTACGGCGAATCCCCGTAACAGACACATAAGCTTCCAAACAGCCCCGTCTGCCATCTCCACAGATTCTTCCTTCTGGATTTACTATCAAATGTCCCATCTCACCTGCAAAACCACTATGTCCATAAACAATATCTCCATTTACAACTATCCCGCTCCCTAGCCCTGTACCCAGAGTAATCAAAATAAAATTTTTCATGTTACGGGCAGCACCAAATTTAAGTTCACCAAGTGCCGCAGCATTGGCATCATTGGTGATGACAGCAGGTATTTTATATTTTTTTTCCATCAGTTCCACAAGGTTTATTACACCACCCCACTTTAGATTGGGAGGGTTTTCTACAGTTCCCCTAAAATAATTAGCATTAGGAGCACCTATCCCGATGCCCACAACGGAAGTGTCCTCCTCTAACTGGGTCATGAGCTCATCAATGGCATCATAGAGGCGAGGAAGATAAGTCGTTACGTGGTCTTCAGCATGAGTCAGAAACTGTGATTCTACGATGATATTGCCATCATGATCCACGAAACCAAAAGTGGTGGTAGTACCACCAATATCGATGCCTAGGGCTAATTCTTTTTTTGACATTTTGTGTAGGTTTTATGTTAAATGAATGTATTATTTATTGAGTATGAGGTTTCAAAAGCATTTTGAGAAAGTTTAGCCTCTTTTTTGTATTTTCAAAATATTCTTGCTTATTTTAGCTTTGATAAATTATATTTAGTCATAAGTGTCCAAATTAAGGGAATTTTTGTTTTTTTTACAATATTAAATGATTTTCTAGTATTTTAAATCTGTTTTTGCTCCATGAAATTAGATGTTAGCTTACTCAAATCGGTTCTCAATATCTATGACGAACTCCAAACCAATGGGATTTACTTGGTATATCTAGGAGTTTTTAGCCATGATATTACCAAGATGTTTACTTCTATGGCAGAAGATGATATGGATAGTAAGGGAGAAAGGCTCTCTATCAAACGCCGTGTCTATCATGTCATGGTAGAAACCCTGCAAAACATGAAAAGGCACTCTGATGAAATCGCTGCTGAATCAAGTATGGGCAGTGGACTATTTATGATTGGACGCAAAGATGACTCTTACTATGTAATCACTTCTAACAAAGTTTCTATTGAAAATAAAGAGTCACTTGAAACAGCCCTCGAACTTATCAATAATTCTACCCCAGAAGACCTCCGTAAAATGTATCTCGATCAAATCAAAAACGGTAAACTTTCCTCTAAAGGAGGTGCAGGACTTGGCTTGATTGACATCGCCCGCAAGACCACAGGGGCACACGATTATCAGTTTATTCCTTATGATGATGATAATTATTTTTTTATTTTAAAGGTAGAAATCGATACCAAAGCCATTAAAGAACACGAAGAAAAAGAACAAGCTTCTAATGAAAGTAATAAGGAAAATATAGAGCCTATTACTCCAGAAGATAGGCCTGATGATTGACCAGCTTTGCTTAGGAACAGTTTCAGAATAATTATCCGATTTAGCGTGTGTAAGATACTTATTATTAGATTATTACAAACTCATAATCCATAACTCATCTCTTACTTTATGAATTATCAAGCTCCCAAAATATGAAATGGCTAAAAAGTTGCTTTTCAGGATGTTTTTATTTGATTTTGTTATTGGTCATTGTGGCTTTTTTTCTTAAGCCTTATGTAGTTGAGTTTTTATCAAACTTAGATTTAGAAGGTTTGGAAAATCAAAACCAACTTCAAGCAAATGAAGAAATCAATCCTGATGAAATAGAAGTAGATGAAATAGAAGTAGAAGAAATAGAAGTAGAAACACTTGAAGATGAAAACACCCCAAACTCTTGTGCTATCTCTGATGCAAGATACAAACGTGCTTGGAAAGATTTATCTAATAACAAAACTCTAAGTCTTCAGCTCACCGTAGAAGGGGGCAAAAGATGCCAAGCCCAGAAAAACAGGGATAAATTTTTACCAAAAGAATGGCAGTCTGACGGTGATTACTGGCGGCAAGTCTATGTGTCTTTGATTGATTTTGATAGCCCTAAAATGAAGAGTGTTCTGAGTCAGTTTAAGCAACTAAAAGAAGATAAAAACCTTGACTATCCTGAGTTTGCAGAGGCAATCATTACTTTTATACAAAATATCCCTTATGTATTGGTTTTGACCAAGCCAGCCTCAGAAGCAGTTGCGGATAGTCAATTTTATAGAGATTATATTCAAAAAGAAAAACGCCCTTACATAGAGAATATTAAGTTTGGTTTGCATTCTCCCATCGAGTTTTTGCATACCAAGCAAGGCGATTGTGATACACGAACTGTCTTGGCTTACAGCATTTTAAGCTATTTTGGCTATGATGTGGCCATTGTCAATAACCCAGAGCATTCTATGATTGGTATTAACATACCTTCACAAGGGACTTATCTCAAGTATCAAGGTAAAAAATATTTTATCTGGGAAACTACCAGTGTTGGTTGGGTATTAGGCAGTATTAGTCCAGATTATAATAATAACTTATTTATTTGTGTACCTAGCTTGAATGATATTTAGAGAGATATATATATGAGTTATAAGTGATGAATGATTTACTTAGGCTAAATCAGATAATTATACTTTTACTTAATGAATTAATAACTTTATTTTGATATTTTTCTTAGCTAAAATTTAGATTTAACAACAATAATACTACATTACTACTCAATACTTTTATTTATGAACACACGATTGGTTTACTTAGCATCTGCCCAACTGATTTTAGCCCTTATACTGGCTATCTTAGTTACCTTTTTTTCGTATAAGATTTTCCGCTATTTTTTGGTAAAACGCTACCAGATTCAGATGGATAACTTTGCCTTTGCATTGCTCTCTTCTTCTATTTTGTTTTCGGTGGGTTACATCATCTCTGGCACATTGCAACCTGCCATGAATGTCATCAGGATTCTAGGGCAGCAGACCAAAAGTACTGTAGAGCTTTTTTTAGAAAGTGTGCGTTACATTAGCTTGTTTGTAGGTATTGGCTTTGTAATTTCCTCTATTATCACGCTACTAGGTTTGTTTATTTTTACACAACTTACCCGCAATATCAATGAATTTGAAGAAATCAGCAAAGACAATAAAGCCGTAGGATTGATTACGGGTGTTATCATTATCGTAATTGCAATGTTTGTCAAAGATAGTACTGTATTGCTTTTAGAGTCATTTATCCCTTATCCTAAGTTGCTTATCAATTAGGTTATTGGGTCATTGAGAGGTTGAGTTATTAGGTCATTGAGAGGTTGAGTCTAGGCATACTACTATCCAAGCCGCTAGTCGGGATTTGCACTCCCGATTCAAAAGCAAAAGATTTTTAATCTAAGGTAGGAATAGGATAAAAAAGACTTTCTTTGTTAGGTTTGCTTTTTACCCTGAAATTTTGTACTTTGATATTAGAGTAACCATTTTTCAGTATTATTATGGAATATAACATCAGAATAGAACCTGATAAACTTCAAGAGTTTTTACAAATTATCCACTCCTTACAGAATCTAGGAGTTGTAAAGAATTTAAGCCCTGTTGAGCCAAAGTTAAAGATTGAGCAACAGAATATACGGAAGTTCTACGAGCAGTTCCAATTTGATACACAGCATTTTAAATTCAACAGAGAAGAAGCCAATGAGCGGTAGTAAATTTATAGATTCTAATATCTGGCTTTATTTGCTACAAAATGACCTAATAAAGAAGCAAATTGTGCTAAACATACTTCAAGACGCTTCCAATATTTCTACACAGGTGCTAAATGAGAATGCTAATGTTTGTATAAAAAAGTTTAAGTTATCAGTACCACAAACTGAGCAACACCTAGCAATCTTGCAATAAAACTGTGTGGTACATCTTCTTAATTTTCAGACCTCTCTGGAAGCTTTAAAAATCCATCAAAAATACCAGTATAGTTATTATGATAGCCTAATCATAGCTTCTGCACTTGAAAATCAATGCGATATTCTTTACAGCGAAGACATGCAACATCAGCAGCTTATTGAAAATCGGCTACTGATTTTCAATCCTTTTTTGTAGCCTTTCCCTTCTGGTCTAAGGCTATGGCGTTGAGCGTAACCCACAACAGCAAACTGGTCTGATGGGTCTCCCTCAGACCATATTTTTGTACCACGTAATCATTTTTTTGACTCTACTAGTCAAAATTTCCAACCCCAATTCAAGAGCAAAAGGTTTTTAATCTGATAGCTCTTACACACAAGATTCACGTTTTTTTCTTATATTTGGGAGAATTTTTACCCTCAAACACAAGCAATACAGATGAAAACAATTATATTACAAACAGACGCACAGAGCGACCTTGATTTGTTGATTGCTTTTGCACAACGGCTAGGAATCCAATGCTTTGAGGCAGACTCCGACCTAGATATAGCCGCCTCAACGCCAATAACTACCCATCACACAGCAACCGAAGTACCTGACAGCAGCGCTTTGTATGAAGGACTAGGCTTAGATGAGGAAGTGGAGGTCTATGATTTGTTGGACTTACAAGTGTCAGGGGAAGATGATTTATACAGTACTTCTTATGAAGATGACTTTGAAAATGCCAAAAAATACTTTGGAGTATGGAAAGATGATCAAGAAGAAACATTAGAAGACCTTTTAGATATGCTTACCCCATGAAGAAGAACAAATACATTTTAGATACGAATATTTTTGTATTGCTTGCAAAAAATGAATTTTTTGGGAATTTCTTTGAAGAGGAGTATCAAAACCAAGCATCGGCAGAGTTTTATTATACTATGATTAGTTTGGGTGAGTTAGACTCTATTATCAAAAAAAATAACTGGGGTAATAAAAGAGTAATAGAACTCAACAACATAGTAAAGGGTTTTAAACTTATTGGCATGAAAAGTATAAAAATTATTGAAGCCTACGGAACACTCGATGCCTTCAGCCAAGGTAAGCTGAAAAGTAACCCTTTACCTAATGGAATAACTGCCCGCAATATGGGTAAGAACGACCTCTGGATTGCTGCCACTGCCTATGCCACAAATGCCACACTTATCACTACTGATAAAGATTTTACACATCTTAACCAACAGTTTATTAGCATAGATTATATTGATATTCAGCAGTTTAAGTAAAATATTCAAGAGCAAAAGATTTTTAATCTGATTCAGGTAGGTAACAAAAAGTAGTGGCTCGTGAAACACAAGCCACTAAGCTAGTATTTTATTTATTTTTGAACAATTTCAAATTTTTCTTCCAATACTTTTCAGCACCAATATAATTATCCATTGATACTTCTTGGATTAATTTCTCTTTTTTATAGACATTAACTTTATGGTTCTTGCTATCCTCATCACATTTTAATTCTTCAATTTTTCCGACTTTAACCATCGAGAAATCAATGAATTGATACAAAAAACTATGAGCATTTTCCCCAGCACAGTCTGCAGAGAAATAAGAATAAAAATAATTTTTCTTGCCTTCTAAAAATGTTATGGGTTTGTTTGCTTCCATCACTAATTTAAAATCATTGGTTTTGGTATCAAAGAAATAAGTATCATAGATATCTCCCGCATTAGATGAAAGTTCAGCCATAATGTCTAGCTTACCATCTTTATTAATATCTTTCAGCGTAAAAGATAAATAGTTATCCATTGCATCATTTGTCTTAGGACCTATTACAGGAACAATTGTATCCCCTTTGATGCTGAGCAAACACCTAATAAATTCAGTTTGTCGCATCGATTCATCATTATTATCAACAGTTACCTTGATGTATTGATTACCATTGATTACCAAAGTATCGTTTCTAAAATTAATACCAACTGAGGGTTCTAAAGCCATCAGATTTATGTTTAGAAAGATTAAAAATACGATTGTAGAGATAGATTTTTTCATAAATTTTAAACAGTTGTGTGAAAGTTATATTTTGTGGTAAGATTGAATCTGAGTTAAGCTTATTTCAATAATAGTACCATACTGCTAGTCGGGATTTGCGCTCCCGACTAAAGAGCAAAATATTTTTAATCTGATGAATAACTCAATCATCTCAGGTCTTATAGATTTTATTTAACCAAGTTTGAGGAATCATTCCTCTACTTTCAATGTGTTTTACCTGAATTTTACATTCAGGATGACTGGCTATAGCTGACCATTCATCTTCTTGAATGACCTCCGCAGGGCCCAGGTATCGAGATTCTATGGAAAGAGACCAAGTCATATTTCCTTGAGTCTTTTTTCCAAATTGAGTGAAAAAATAATTATCGTGGTCATTCTCATTAAGAATATCAAGGCTAAGTGCCGGGAAATCAGGGAAGATTTTTTGCACCTCTCTTTGAGCCAATTGACAGAAAGTATATGAGTCAGGATTTTTAAGTTGTAAGATAGTATAGGGCATCCATTCTTGAATTTGACGCTTGTGGTATTCGGGTATATTCTGCTGAACGGATTCCCATATCTCAGGATTTTCTTGAAAAAAAGGAACTAAGGGAAAACTAACTAATCCAGATACATAGGAGGGAGAAGATAAGAAACGGCTAATAATCTCTGAGTTTCGAGTAAATTTTAATAGCTCTAGCCCCAAACTGATATTTTTAGTGTCATCTTGGCGAAGAAAATTAAGAATCTTATCATATTCATCAGAAGGAGTATTCATGATTTTTGAGAGTTTATGCCTTAGCATTCATAATTTCGCTAAAAATAAATTAAAATCCTAGTAATCTTACCAAGATTGGTGTGCATTCCATTGCTTTGTACAAATATTTTTATCTCTTTAGAATCTTTTTGAGTAGAACCCCACAAGAATTATACTTCCCAATAAAGCTAAAAAGAGATAGATAAAACAAAGCAATACTAGACTTACCAAAGCTTTGAGTATGCGTTTTAGATAAAGAGGAAGCTTCATGAAAATTTTATTTTATAGTATATCGTTTTGGTACAAAGCGTATTCTTCAACAAAATAAAGCAAATTTGTGATTTGTATCTCACTTATCCCTGATTTAGATGTTAAAACTTGACTTACTTCCTTTTGAGATTCCTTTTAAGCATCCTTTTTCTATCTCCAGAAAAACTAAAACCTTTCAGCCTGTCTTGGTAGTGAGACTCACACAAGGCGAGTTCATAGGACTAGGAGAAACTACTGACAATGCCTATTATGAGATGACTGTTCCTAAACTGATAGAATCAATAGAAAAGCATCGTGCATTTATAGAGCAGTATTCTTTTACAAATCCAACTCAGTTTTGGGCAGATTTATACCCTAAATTTCAAGACAATTTATTTGCATTGTGTGCCTTAGATTTGGCTGCGTATGATCTCTATGCACAAGAACAAGACAAAAAACTCTATGAACTTTGGCAATCTGATACAAGCCAAAATCCACTGACAGATTATACCATCGGCATAGATAGCATTGAGAATATGGTGCAGAAAATGCAAGAGATGCCCTTTCCTATCTATAAAATCAAGCTAGGCACTCGAGAAGATTTACAAATCATCAGAGAATTAAGAAAGCATACTTCTGCCACTTTTAGGGTAGATGCTAACTGTGCTTGGAGTGCAAAAGAAACCATCAAAAATGCCCTCATACTAAAAGATTTGGGAGTGGAGTTTATAGAGCAGCCTATTCCTGCCGAAGATAAAGTATCTATGAAGCTAGTCTTTGAGCAATCTGCTTTGCCTATCATTGCAGATGAAAGTTGCATTACTGAAAGCGATGTAAAAGAATGTGCAGGACTTTTTCACGGCATCAACATCAAACTTACCAAATGCGGAGGCATTACTCCTGCCCTTAGAATGATAGCAGAAGCCCGCAAATTAGGCTTGAAGGTGATGATAGGCAGTATGAATGAAAGCACTGTAGGCACTTCTGCCGCCGCTCATTTACTTCCTCTTGTGGACTATGCAGACTTGGATAGCCCTCTGCTCCATGCCCACGAAATAGCTGAAGGCATCACGATTTATAAAGGCAAAATCACTTACTCAGATAGATTGGGTACAGGGGTGAAGTTGAAGGATTGATTTAGCGAAGGATTGAAGTACTTTTCCTGTCATTCCGTTAGGAATC
>JBBRUH010000107.1:0-13706 GCA_038248005.1 Cytophagales bacterium
ATGTCAAAGGCACTACCAGAGGTACTGTTACTGATATAGACGGCAAATACCAACTCAAAGTATCTAATGGAGAAGTAATCATTTTCCAATCTATAGGTTATCTATCACAAGAAGTAATATTTACTGGACAGACAACCTTAGATGTTACATTCAAAGATGATGTTCAGAGTTTGGAAGAAATCGTAGTAGTAGGCTACGGTGTGCAGCAAAAGAAAGACCTCACAGGAGCAGTTACCAAGATTAGCTCGGAAGACTTTAACCCTGGCCCGATTACTAATCCACTTCAGCAAATCAATGGCCGTGCTGCTGGTGTAAACATTAACCAAGTAGGTAGTGAGCCTGGAGTAGCTCCAAGCATTCGTATTCGTGGTATTACTTCTTTAGTAGGTGGTAATGACCCACTCGTAGTAGTAGATGGTATTCAAGGTGATTTGGGTTTATTGAACCAAATCCCACCAAGTGAGATAGCATCAATAGATATCCTAAAAGATGCTTCTGCTACAGCTATTTATGGTTCTAGAGGTGCTGCTGGGGTATTATTAGTAACTACTAAAAAAGGAAAAGAAGGTAAAACTGTTGTAGAATATAATGGTGTATTCTCTGTGGAAACTATTGCAAAAAAATTAGATGTATTGACGGCTGACCAATATCGTGCAGTTACACAAGAACGTGGTATCACAGGTTTTGATAAAGGTGGAAACACTGATTGGGTGGACCTTATCAGCCGCACAGGTTATACTCAAAACCATAACTTTGCTTTTGGTGGTGGTAAAGAAGGATTTACATATCGTGCATCATTGACAGCTATCCTTCAAGATGGTATTGTATTGAACTCTGGTTCTGAAAATTACATTGCTCGTGTACAAGCTGAACAAAAAGCATTGAATAATAAACTTACTTTGACCTACAACCTTAACATATCTAATCTTCAGAGAAGATTCAACGGACCAGGTGCTTTTGGAGACGCTTTGGGTACTAGACCCACTAACCCTGCTTTTGTAGAAAACACAGATGAGTATTTTGTAGATACAGATTTATTTAACTATACCAACCCTCTTGCAAGAGTAAAAGAAATCGTAGATGGTGATAATGTCAATAGTTTATTCGGAAGTGTGCGTGCTGCATACGAAATCGTAGATGGATTGACTGCAACTGCTTTCGGTTCTTGGAGACTTTCTGACCGTACTTATGAAGGGTATCAATCTAGAATAGCTACTGCTGATGGACGTAATAACAATGGAATAGGTGTACGTAACACCAATAGAAATGACGAACGTCTCTTTAACTTCATCTTAAACTATCGTAAATCCTTTGGAGACCACAGCATTGATGTAATGGGGGTTTATGAATGGCAAAAAGGTGATTTCCAAGGGAATAGCATTCGTGGTATCAACTTCCCTAATGATAATCTTGGTGCTTCTGCTATTCAAAATGCTGGTACTTTCCCTGAGGGTAATATCAGTTCTTTCAGAAATGATCGTACTTTAGTATCTTTCTTAGGTCGTGCAAACTACAGCTTCAAAGGACGTTATATACTAACAGCTAGTTTCCGCCGTGATGGTTCTTCAGTATTTGGGGCAAATAATAAATGGGCTAACTTCCCATCTGTTTCATTGGCTTGGAGAATCAGTGATGAAGGTTTTATGTCTAATCAAAATGTAGTGGATGATTTAAAATTACGTGCTGGATTTGGAATAACTGGAAATCAGCAAGGAATCGGCCCACTTAACTCAGTAGTATTGGTACGTAACACAGGTAATACCTTCTTTGGTGGCGAGCTAATTCGTAACTTCTCCATTACTCAAAATGCAAACCCTAACCTTCGCTGGGAAACCCGTGAGATGTATAATGTAGGACTTGATTTTGCTTTCTTAAATGGTCGTCTTGGTGGTAGTTTAGATTTCTTCTATGGCACAACCAAAGATCTTCTTTTTAATTATCAAGTACCAGTCCCTCCTTATTTAGTAAACAATATCTTAGCCAATGTAGGTGAAGCAACTAACCAAGGGATTGAATTTTCTTTGAATTACTTAGTACTTGATAACGATGATTTTAAGCTCACTTTAGGAGGTAACTTCTCAAGTATCCGTACTAGAGTAGTGAGTCTTAATGGAAGACTTCCACTAGGAGAGCAAACCAATACCGACTTTGTAGGCTGGGGTGGTGCAGATATTGCAGGTGTAGGTGGTCAAAACAATGACATGTCTTATCTGATTCAAGGACAGTCTCTCGGTACTTTCTATCTTTTCCGCCACGCAGGGATTGATGATAATGGAAACCAATTAGTGGATGACATCAATGGAAATGGTCAAATAGACCAAGGCCGTTTAAGTGGAGATCGTTATATAGCAGGTCAAGCACTTCCTAAATTCAACTATGCTTTTACGCCAAACCTCTCTTACAAAAATTGGAACTTAAGCATGGTTATCCGTGGTGCTTATGGACACAAAGTGTATAATGTTCGTCGTGCTCAGTTAAGTTTACTTAATCGTCTAGGTCAAAGCAATGTCTTACAAGATGCTCTAAGCACAGGAATGCGTAATGTAAACGAAGCTTCTGCTACTGATTTCTGGTTAGAAGATGGTGGTTTTACTCGTATGGAAAACATGACCATCGGATACAGATTCAATACTTCTGGATGGAACCTTGTTGAGGCAATGAATATCTCTTTTACTGGGAATAACCTATTTGTCATTAGTGGATATAAGGGCTTAGATCCTGAGGTTCGCAATGATGGAGGCGGTGGTGCAGGCATAGATACAGGTATTTATCCTCGTACTCGTAATTTTGCCATCGGTTTGAATATTACTTTTAAATAAAATCTTCCGAATTGAACTTTTTGAGCAAACAATTATATTATTCTAATAGTTAAGCTGATAAATTAAAAAAATATGAAAAAGATACTATTATATTTCGCAACAGTCATCCTCTTGATGATGGCTAGTTGTACCAATCTGGACGAAGGAATCTATGACCAATTTGTGGCAGAAGATTTTTATCGTACAGAGGCTGGTGTAAATGCTGCCTTAGCAGATATTTACAAAGAAATTCGTGGAGACTTCGGCGGTATTGGCATCGCAGGTGCTGACCGTGGTTGGTATGATTTGAACGAATCTTGCACAGATGAGATGATGATTCCTACCCGTTCTGACGGGGCTTGGGCTGACAACGGCATTTGGTTACAGATGTACACCCATAGCTGGACTTCAGGACAGGCCTTTATGCAAAATACTTGGGATTGGCTTTATCGTGCTGTTTATAAGTCAAATCTAGCACTCGAATTATTGACTGAAGCAGGTGCAAGTGATGCAGCTATCGCAGAAGCAAGAACATTGAGAGCCTATTTTTACTATCTGTTATTAGATGGTTGGGGTAATGTGCCTATTGTTACTTCTAGTACTGCTACCCCTGATGAAGTAGTACAATCTACTCGTGCTCAGGTATATAACTTCGTATCTACTGAATTAGCTGCAAGTGTTGATTTGCTTCCTGAAACCAAAGGTGGACAGTTTTATAATCGCCTTAACAAATGGGCTGCTTACACAGTACTTGCTAAGGTGTATATGAATGCAGAAGTTTATACAGGCACGGCAAAATGGACAGAAGCCGAAGCAGCCGTAGATAAAATCATCAATGAAGGTGGTTTCTCATTAACTCCTAGCAGTGCATATTTGAGTCGTGGAGTAGATGGTTTATTTGGTCAAACATCTAATTCGAATGAAGCTATTTTCGCACTTTTTATTGAAGCGCTAGATGCTCCTCGTAATATCATTGGTATCCGTACACTACAAGGACCTCATGGTGATGCTCTATTCGGATTTAGTACTTGGAATGGTGCTACAGTACACCAAGTCTTTGTCAATAAATATGATAATGCAGACATTCGCAAAGCTCAATGGCTAGTAGGCCCACAAACAGTCAATGGAAATGAAGTAACTAATTATAGCCTCAGTATTTCTTCTCTCACCAATGCTGGTGTGCGTGACGGTACTCGCAGTGCTAAGTTCTTGCCAGTACCCCCTTACAATGGTGGAGCAGCATCTAATGACTTCCCCGTTTATCGTTATGCTGATATTCTATTGCTGAAAGCAGAATTAAGAGTACGTCAAGGAGCTGTAGTTGCAGCTGCTCCTTTCCTCAACCAAGTGCGTAACCGTGCAGGTTTGGCTAATTTTGCAGGTACTATTACATTAGATGAAATATATGATGAAAGAGGTCGTGAACTTTGCTGGGAAGGACACCGTCGTCAAGATATGATTCGTTTTGGTAAATTCCTACTGCCTCACGACTTCAAGACAAGCACTAGCCCTGCTACCTATATTTTATTCCCAATTCCTGCAAATGCCTTGGCGAATAATGCTACTTTAACTCAGAATCCTGGATACTAACACTAAATACAATATAAAATGAAACAATTTAAAAATATAACTCTCTTAATGATTGCAGTCCTTAGCCTTGTGTTATGGAGCTGTAATAAAGACGATGTAGATCCGTCTATTGATGGTTTGTTTATCGAGGCATTTGACTTGATACAATTAACCAATGAAAGCCCAAATGTAAGACTTACTATCACAGCAAGTGATAATGAAGACATCAAAGAGATTTCTACAAAAATCTATACTGAAACTGGTACAGAAGTAATAGCTTCTAATACCCTACGTCAGATTACGAATAATATTAATCGCATTACTTTAAGTGTACCTTTTCCTAATAATGAAGTAGCTCCTTCTGGGCGTTATCGTGTAGAATACACCATTATAGATGAAGAAAATAATACATCAAGCAAAGAACTCATTGTCAATATATTAAATTATATCACAGAAGCTACTTCAACTTGTGAGTTTCCTAGCACTCCTCTTCCTACTGGTAAAAATACTTGGGTAAGAGTAATTGCACCTAATAATACTGGAGATGATGATGTATATGTAGTAGGTGACTTTATGGAAGCCAATGGTGCAGAAGGAAACTGGAATCCTGGAAATAATGACTTCAAAATGAATCGTGTACCTGGCTCAAATTGCTTTTATATTGCTCTGAATCTTACCGCTGGTCAACAATTAAAGTTTGCGCGTGGAGGTGCTAGTTACACTGATGCCAACTGGGGTAGAGTTATGAAAGATGAAAATGGACGTGATTTCCGTACTGAAAGTAATGACCCTCGCCTTGGATTTAATGGTGACGGAAACATTCAGTGGGGTACCGCTCCTTTTGAGCCTACAAGTGTATTTACCTTCACAGTCCCTAACTGGAGTGATAGGGTAGTACCACCGCCATCTACATTACCTTCTGGTGCAATACAGACTGGTAAAATTACAACAGTAGTAGATATCAATACGACAAGTGATGCTTCTACTTATTATCTTGTGCCAGTAGGATCTACTAATTTGAATAACGCAGTACAAATGTTACGTGTATCAGGTACTTCTAAGGTAGCTGGTGCAGTGCCTAAAACTGCTGGTGTAGAGTATATCATCGTAAAAGATGAAATAAGCAAAGTAGGGGTAAACTCTTTTGGATATGATACTCCTATCCTGATTAATGGTCAAACTAACCCAAGAGAAGCTTCTGTTGGAGGATTCAAAACTGAATATACACCTCCTTTTCCTACTAATCAACTTTTAGTAGTTGGTGGAGCTACCCCAGCAGGTTGGAATAATAGTGCAAGTAACCCACAAAGTATGACTCAAACTGCTCCTGGCAAATTTACTATCACATTTAATTTTGCCAATGGTAATGGAGGATTCTTAATTATTCCTGTGGTTACTAACTGGGATAGCAAAATAGGCAAAACTTCAGGAAACTTCTTAGGAGGAAATTTAGGCTTTGGTGCGGGAGATTTTGATTCACCAGGCTCTAATCCAGAGGGAATGTATAAATTAGATGTAGATTTAGTAACTGCTACATATAAACTTACGCCACAATAATAGCTCAATAATTTAAATTTATAGAACTATAAAATAGCGTAGGAAATACCATTCTACGCTATTTTTTTAAATAAATCTCTCTCAATTATAACCCTATCTATAAACCATTAATCATCCTAAACTACAAAAACATGAAACATAAAATATTACTCCTCCTCCTCACCTTCTGCTTTCTGTGGCTAATAGGGCTAAAAACCCAAGCCCAGATTACTGCGAACCCTGCTATATTCACTGCCTCACAATCAGTAACACTGACATATGATGCTACTCTTAGCCAAGGACAGCAATTGGCAAACTTACCAGCAAGTGTTACGAGCATTACGGCTCACGTAGGAGCCATCACAGATTCACCCACTAGCATCAACTGGACAAATGTGCCTGGTACTTGGGGAGACCCCTCCGCCCAGCCCAAGTTTACCCGAGTAGGCACGAGCAATATTTATACTCTTACCTTAGCAAATGGCCTAAGAAGTATATTCCCTAGCCTTCCTGCTGCTACACCGCTTTTTAGAGTGGGCATGGTATTGCGTGAAAATGGGCCTTGTGGAAATTTTGGTGGAAATAGTACTTCTTGCAAAGAAGGTAAATCTACTACTGGACAAGATATTTTTTTAAATATCAATCAAGGTGGTTTTGCTTTAGTGATTACGAGTCCTACTACTTCGGAGATTTTAGTAAATCCTTCTCAAAATATAAACATCACAGCAAGTACTTCTCAGAATGCAAGCTATCAGCTTTTTGTAGATAATGTGTTAGTCCCTGCTGCTTCTGTGAGTAATACTTCTTCATTTAGCTATACTTTAGCGGCTGCTACCTTTGGCAGAAAAGAAGTTAAAATCACTGCCAATAATGGCTCTGAAACCTTAGAGGAAAAATTTCACTATATCGTCAAACAAACTCCGAATGTAGCTGACCTACCTGCGGGGTTAAAAGATGGTGTAAATTATATCAGTACTACTTCTGTTACACTTTCACTCTTAGCTCCCCAAAAAAGCTTCATCTATATTGTAGGAGACTTTAATAATTGGGAAATTCGTCCTGAATACCTTGCCAATAAATCTGCTAATGGAGAGCGATACTGGCTCAATATCACAGGACTTACTGCTGGACAAGAATACGGATTTCAGTATGTGGTCTATGATGCCAATGATGTAGCAGTGCGTGTAGCAGATCCATTTTCAGAGTTAATCCTGGATGAATTTAATGATGGCTTTATTACTGCAGGCACTTATCCTAATCTTAAACCTTACCCAGCTGGCAAAACCAATGGAGCAGTCTCTGTTCTTCAGACCAATCAAACACCCTACAACTGGCAAGTAACCAACTTCCAAAAACCTAAAAAAGAAGATTTAGTCATTTATGAATTACTAGTACGTGATTTTGATACAAATGGAGACTATCAAGATGTATTAGACAGGCTAGATTATCTCGAAGATATGGGAATCAATGCTATAGAGTTGATGCCTATCATGGAGTTTTCTGGCAATGATAGTTGGGGCTATAATCCTACTTTCTTTACAGCAGTGGACAAGGCTTATGGTACACGTAACAAACTCAAAGAACTCATAGACGAATGTCATCAAAGAGGCATTGCAGTCATCTTAGATATGGTTCTTAACCATGCTGATAGAGAATTCCCTTATGTAAAGCTCTACTTTGATGGTAATAATCCTACTCCTACCAATCCTTGGTTTAATATCCAAGCTACGCATCCATTTAGTGTGTTTTATGATTTTAACCACGAAAGCCAATACACCAAAAACTATATGGACCAAGTAAATAAGTATTGGTTAGAAGAATACAAGTTTGATGGCTATCGTTTTGACCTTTCTAAAGGATTTACCCAAAATAATACTGGAGATAATGTAGGTGCTTGGAGTGCAAGAGATAACTCTAGAATAGCACTACTAAAACGTATGGCAGACGTAATCTGGGCGACTGACCCTACTGCATATATCATCTTAGAGCATTTTGCAGACAATGGCGAAGAAAAAGAACTTGCTGAATACCGTGCTGGAGAAACAGGAAAAGGGATGATGCTTTGGGGAAATATGCACGGAAGTTTTAAAGAAAATGTATTAGGGTTTTCTAATAACTCTAACATCACAGGCACTTATGCTGGCAACCTCACCAATGGAGGTGGACGTGGCTGGACTACACAAGGCTTAATAGGTTATATGGAAAGCCACGATGAAGAGAGACAAATGGTAGATGCACTTGCAAGTGGAAATAATGGAAGTGGTTACAATATACGTAATCTCGCCACAGCCTTAGACCGTATCAAAACTGCTGGTGCTTTCTTATTTGCAATACCTGGGCCTAAGATGTATTGGCAGTTTGGAGAAGTAGGTTATGATGTCTCTATCAATGAAAATGGAAGAACAGGACGTAAACCTATTCGCTGGGAGTATTTTGATGAGCCTAACCGAAACCGTCTATACCGCACTTTCGGAGAACTTATCAAGCTAAAGACTACTTATCCTATCTTCGAAACGAGTGATGTATCTATCATTGGTGGAAATAATACCCTCAAAAAAATCACACTTACTGCACAGCCTTTTACTAATACACCTGCCAATTTTAATCAAATGAGTGTGCATCTACTTGGTAATTTTGGGGTAACTACACAGACCATAGCAGCGAACTTTCAGCATACTGGTACTTGGTATGAGTATTTCTCTGGAAGCCAAAATGCACCTATGGTAGTAACAAATGCAAGCATGGAGATTACGCTTCGTGCTGGTGAGTTTAGACTTTATACCAATTACCCATTGCCTAGCCCTGAGCTAGAGTTGCATAACTATACACGCCCGAAAGCAGCTACAGCAGCTACAGCAACTCCTGTTTCTGATATAGAGATTAGACTTAACTGGACTGATAACTCTGCTACTGAAACAAGTTATAAGATACTTCGCTCTTTGACTTCTAATGGAAGTTTTGCTGAAATTGCTATCCTCGCTGCCAATATTACTACTTATACCGATGGAATAGGCTTGCTAGCTCAGACACCTTATTTTTATAAAATCGTAGCTGCCAATACTTCTGGAGATAATCCATCTGCTGAGGTAAATGCTACTACTTTAGCACCTACTAATACTCCTCCTGCTGCACCTACTAGCTTAGTAGCGACACCAGTAGGCAATTCTGTAAATCTTACTTGGACAGACAATGCCAATAATGAGACAAGCTATGTAGTAGAGCGTAAAGCTGGAACGGGTGCTTATACGCAGATAGCCTTGCTTTCTGCCAATACTAGCACTTATCAAGATGCCATCATCTCCCTAGACCTAGCTTACATCTACAGAGTAGGAGCTGCCATTGGTTCTACAAAAGCATATTCTAATGAAGCAAATATCACCGTGCTTGCCAATGAAAACAATGCCCTTGCCAATGCCATCCAAGTATTTCCTAATCCTACTTCTGAGCGTGTACAGATTCGTTTATTAAGCAATGCTTATCGCAATGTGAGCTTTGAAATCAATGATGGCGCTGGTCAGAAAGTGAGAGAAACGCCTCTAATGACTAATCCACAGGCAGGTTTATATGAATGGAATCTGAGCAAACTAAGCCCAGGAGTTTATCTATTGAAAGTAATAACTTCACAAGGGTATGCAGTAAAAAGAATTGTCAAAGAATAAATGGATTCATCTATAAAATAGATTCTAAATTTGAGGACGAGGCTAATAAAATAGTCTCGTCCTTTTTTTATTAGAAACTCTCTCACTTCACCCACATTTCCAAAGACTTGATAAACTCTTCTTGCTGGTCAATAAATACACTGTGAGAGCAATTATCAAGGTATCGGAGAGTATCTTTTCCTATTATTTTTTGAAGATTCATGACTTGCTCTTCCGAATACAGACCATCTTCTTTGCCAAATAGTGCATAGATATTTACTCCTTTTGCTTTTAAATCTTTTAGGTTTTGGGTAAGGTCTATGCTGGTATAGCTTTCATTTTCCCAAAAGCCTTCAGGCCCTTGGTAGCTCATTTGAGAGGCGTATTTGGTTAATAAAGTATCTGTTCTGAAAGTAGCATAGATACTTTTTGCAGATTCACTTGGTTGTGTGGGCGTGTAAAAGCCATTTTGCATCGCATGTGCAAAACAATAAGAACTGTATTGGAGCGAATTAGTATTCATATTCTCAAGCATCGCCAATCTCTTGCATCTTTTTTAAACCCTGTAGCCTGAATGAATTTTCTAATGTTAAAGCAATTGCACTTGCTTCTCCTAAATCTAAGTTTAGTGCTAAAATTTTTTGGATATTTTTAGAATTAATATGCCGTACTTTTATTCACTCAGGCAATATCTTACCAAACTCTTCTTCAACTTCTTGAGTAATGCTGATTTCTTCAAAAAGCTCTTTGAGAAGATGTAAATGATTAATCTTTGTTAGAACAATCAAACAACTCGTATGTGCAATTACTAAATTAGACATCCTTTAAATCTTCTTCTAATTCTTTAGAGTCATACGAAAATGGAGACACATCGTATTTCCCCAAGAGTTCGATAAACGCACGTTTGGAAATACCCGCAATTTCTGCAACTTGTCCAGATGAAAGTTTACCTTGCTCAAAAGGCTTACTTACTACTATCATTTTGACTTCAAAATCATCAATATCGATATTGTGTGGAAAAGTAATATTTATTACATTCATATTTTTATTGTTTTTTTAAAAACGAAAGTTACAAAAAATCCATTCAATAAAATAAAACATAAATCACAAAATAAACTCAATACCACACAAAAATCGCAAAAACATCTTCTCTTCTTCATGGGTTATCTCTTAAAACTCAAATAAACCTTATGCCAACTGATAATTCTATCCTTAATCAATTTTGTGAGAAATACGGACTTGATAATCCCGAAAAAATAGAAAAGCTATATGAAGTAGAAGAACTTATTCTATACCTTCCCCCTGAGCCAAAGCCTAACGAAAAAGAAGCTTTACAGAATTTGATAGGCGTAGAGGGTGTTTCTGGCTATATGGATTATGTGAGGTCAGGCAATACCTTTGAGCTGATTATGCAATGGCGTGAAGCGACAGGTAATTTTTAAAAAATTATTTTCTCAAATTGAGTAATGAGTAACTGCTCTAAGTTTACTTTCCATTCACTGCTTGCTTTCTGGGTGATGTCTAAATCTACTGCTCGCACAGAGATGGATTTGTCTTCCAAAAAGCCTCCCTTTACCTCAAAATCTTCTGATAAAAATGGCTCTGTTCCATAAGCCGTAGGATATAAAAGCGTAATCTCTTGGCACTGTTTGGCTAGTCCATAGCTAAGCATTTGGTACATATCTTCGGAAGCCACTCCCCCTTGTGCCTGCCCCAAAGAAGTATTTCGAAGTTTGTATTTGGCATCTATGATTCGCTCTTGATGTGGAAGATAGATATCAGGCTGTATTCTAAATACAGGTTTTTCTCCTATTTTTGTCTTGGCAAGATAGCTAGGATTTTGCCATTTTGCCTCAGCACTAGGGAAATGAGTCTGTAAAAATCCAATGATAAATTTCTCATACACTCGCTCCATCGGCACAAGCCACACAAAGTTTTGAGAAGATATATTTCCCAAACTCGCCACCTCATTTTCCAAAAAATAAAGACATATATCCAATACTTGCCTTGCTTCTCGTGCAAAGATAGACACAGGGATAGTTTGTGCTTCTCTCAGCGTAAAATGCCTGTCTTTCACTTCTTTGAGTGCAAAAATTAGTTCTAAAAGCAATTCATTGATGGCTTGGTCGGTATTCTGTGTCTGCCATTGCTTGAGTGTAAATTTAAGTAATTGATTGACTGCATTATCACTTTGCAGACTTTGGTGCGTAGAAACGGTATCTTGCCACTTGCCATTGCTGAGAGAATTCTTAAGATAGGGCATCACCGCCAATCTCCCACGAAGAAAAGGAAGTGCTTGGGTCTTCGTTTCGTAAGATTGATAAAGATGCTGTGAAAGATAGGTTTTGATTTGACGGAGCATCATTTTTTGATAAAACTCCCAAGCATTAGGCAAAGCTTCTCCTCCTCCTTTTTGGGCTTGCCAAGCGTATTGCTGAGGCTCAGCATAGTGTAGATAAAAAAACAAATGCCTGAGCATCTCTCCACGACTTGGAGGATTTTGGGCAAATATCTTAGGATAGACTTCTATCACCCAATCCCCAAACTTGACAAAACCCACATAGTTTCTAGGGAAAAAAGCTCCTTGTTCCCAATGAAAAAAGGGAGTTTTAGAGTGATTTTCGGCAGCATATTCATCCAGAAATCGCCGATTTTGCCACATTTTTTGGAGATACTCCTTGAACCTTTGCTCTTCTTGAAGGCTAAAAGGCAACTCAATCGGCTCACCATACTCAAATCGGATAATGCTTTTCAATATAGATTTAGGTTAAAGCGGTAAAATCTCTTGTAAATATAGAAATTTGTTTTTATGTTTCTGCCTACAAGCATCTATGAGTTCATCAGCTTCAAATAAAGCCATACAATCCTTCTGCATACGCAGGAAAAAGCCTACTCTGTAAGGAGTTACTTTTCATTGGACGCTTTAAGTCATCTTTCAGAAGACTTAAAACAGCCTAGTACATCAGAATCAGACAGTATAACTAGGGATACCCTGATAAATCCACCGACAAATTGGAGCTCCTGTTGAGGTATTATTTGCAAAACCTTTTACTCTTAGATTGTCTTCTAATTTGGCATGCTCAATTTTTGAATGGATTTCAATTACACAATCAACATCTAGTGTCGGTCTTATATTTGATAATTCAGGATTACTTGCATACAATTCTGCAATAGCACCACCAACAAATACCATTTTGGTTTTTAAATCCCCTAAACCTTTTGCTACAGCTTGTAGCATTTCAATATTTTTACTAGACATGCTTTAATTGTTTTTCAAGCTCTTCTTTTGCAATATTTATTTCTCTAACTTTTCCTACACGGATAGTATCAACGATGGCTAATAGTTCATAGAATGATTTATCTTCTTGTACTATCTGAGGGATGGATTTAAAAAGTGGTTCTATGGCTTGCCCACGATGAGTTCCTTTTGCACTTGCCCATACATATACATCACTTCCACTTGATATGTATTCGTTAATTGGTGATGCAGAATGTGCTGTTGGAATTCCTTTTACGATTGCCCCAGGCTCAGTAGGGAATACATATTTTAACCCATAAACCAAAAACTCCATGAAAGAATTAATATTAACCTTTCGTTTCTTAGAATCAATTAAGCCTGCAATTTTACACCTATTCAGCACTTCAGATATCTCCGAAGGACTAATTTTTAATGAACGGGCTAAATCAGCGTTATACCAATCATCATGCTTTAGTGCAATGATTTTTAATAACACTACAATATCTTGGGGACGCATTCCATTGTGTTTTCTCATCTTATTTATTTTTAATTCGCAATTTGCGAATCACGAATAATCAAATACATAAAATTAATTTGAGAATAGCCTTTTTGAACGTAATTCTATTGTGGTTAATTTTTCGTGTTCCTTAGCTGGGGATTTTTTAGCTCCGTAGTTGGGATTATAGATAATGAGCAGCTAGGCTATTTGTTAGTATGTCCATTCTCCATGGCTTACAGGCAAACGATTTAATTCCTCTTTATAAAATTTCCACTGTGGCATATATTTTTCCATCAAGGTCAGAAAACGGTCGTTGTGGTGTCGCTCTAACAAATGTATCATTTCGTGAACGATGATGTATTCCAAACAATGGATTGGCTTTTTTGCCAATTCTAAGTTTACCCAAATTCTTTTTTTCTCAATATTAC
>JBBRUH010000108.1:0-13690 GCA_038248005.1 Cytophagales bacterium
CTCACTAAACCAAGAGAAGATAAATAAGAGTCGGATAAACTGAGTCATTCATCTTATCCCTTCTCATTCAAAATTATATATCTATTTTATATTAAGCCCCAAGGAGTATTCTTTGGGGCTTTTTTGTTAGGGGGTGAGTTTTGATTGATATAGATTTGCTATGCAAGATAATGTTTACTAGCTAGTTTTTCAGATAAGAAATGAACCCTTCGTAAGCATTTTTCATTATCAACATTATTTTTTTATTCTCTATTTCAGGACATTTAACTGGATTTTCTAAGCAGTTCATCCAAATTTTTTTGATTTCAAGCAGATTAGATTTTTTAAATTCAAATATTTGGTCATTTAATGTACAATAATCACTCATTTTGGATTCATAAGTCTCAAAGAACAATATTTTGAATATATCTACAAGTTTATTTTTACAACCTAATATCAATGAAGAAATTAACAATATCATCTCCACCTATTTTCACAAGTTCATTTGCTGATTCTCTAATAATCTCCCAGTTATTAGAAAAAAAGTCTTTCTTAAGTTGGTTGATTTTCAAATTTACTCGTGTCAGATTTATTTTTAATTACAGCTAACGATTCTTGGCTTGGTGATGTGGCAAAAATCAAAGCACAAATGCTTAGTTTTATACCAAAGTCCAATTGAAAAACTAAACTTGAATTTAGCATTATTGCCATTATTACCAAACCGATGTTGAGTAATATACTTGATTACTCGGGTTTTATTTTCACTATTTTGTTATCACGCAACACAACAAGCTCACTATTTTTCAATTTCTTAAATTCTAATAATTTTTCATAAGCTTTTTCAAGCCCTTTTAGTATTTTATTTTTTTCTTCGATTTGAATTTCAGTTGGTGTCATAATAATTCTTTAAAAGGTTAAATTTTTCTTTATTTACAACATTTAACAAGCCATCTATTTGTTTGTCAGCTAATAGCTCGTGTTTTCCTTCAGAATTGTCAAATATCAAGGCTCCGTCAACTATCGGCAGATAAATATCAAACAAGTTTTTAATTCCTTTGATATATCTCTTTTCTATAATTTCGGGTTCAATATTGTGTCCACCCTCTGAGACTCTTGTTTTGACACGCTCTTTTGCTAAATCGATGTTTTGAAGCCAAAAGAATAATAATGTTACACGGTATCCTTTATCCTTTGCTTCTATAATTTTGTTTTTATAACTTCTGGTAGATAAAGTTGTTTCAAATGCAAAATTTTTGCTTTTAGAAAGCAATTCATTTATTCTATTCAACATTATTCGTTTAGCTTCAAACGAGACTTTTTCGGGTTGAAAAGGAGATAATCCTTTTGCTATTTCATCAGCGTTGACAAACTCTTTGCATTCCAAAATTTCAGGCAAAATAGTAAATGATGCAGTAGTTTTTCCTGCTCCGTTATAACCTGCGATTATGTATAATTTTTTATCGTTCATAATCGTAGATTCACTAATTAATTTTATTGATACTTTACCTCAGTCTTCTTATTGATATTTATTTTAGCATATTTACTATCATAAGATAAACACAAAACATGTATATTTATCTCTCTAAATATAAGAAAAGAACTTGAGTGAGTCTTTAAAATGCCAAAAACATCACTTCTTCTTCTTTTTCATGTTTTGAATTTTGTCGCCACGCCTGAGTGGTTTTTTGTATCTCTCTTTTAATATCTTCTGGTAACTTTTTCTCACAACTTTTTCTTTACTGTTCTTGGCTGATTTTTCATGAAAAGAAGGCCCAGGTTCAATAGCTGAATTTTTATCGGGTAGTTCTTGTATATCGGAAGGTTTGGACTTTTCTTCAGGGGTGAGTCGTGCAGTTACCTCCACTTCCTCAGGAAACTCATTGAATGGAATAGTGTAGTTCATCAAACTTTCAATCTCCTCTTTTAAAGCTATTTCCTTCTCAGTATAAAAAAGGATAGCTCTTCCCTGCTCTTCGGCTCGCCCTGTTCGCCCAATTCGGTGTATATAGTTTTCGGGGTAGAAAGGTGTATCAAAACTGATGACTGTGCTGATTTTTTCTATATCAATTCCACGGGAAATCACATCAGTTGCTATCAGAATTCTGCTTGTGCCATTAGCGAAGTTATCTATGGATCTAGAACGGTAATTTTGTTCCTTCCCTGAGTGAATCACAGAAACTTCAGATTGAAAGTCTAAGATTTCAAATAATCTGTCAGCACTCACTTTGGTAGCCACAAAAATTAGTACTTTGTTATATTCTTTTTTATCTTTTAATAAATGGTCTAATAAATTGACCTTGGTATAAAAATTAGGAACAGCATAACATTCCTGACTAATACTCTCCAAAGGCGTACCACTAATAGAGATAGTTTTCTTGATAGGATTAACCAGAAAACTATCAATTAATTCATCTATATAGGTAGTCATAGTAGCAGAAAAGAGAATGTTTTGACGTTTTGTAGGCAGGTATTCAAAGATGTTTTTTAACTGCGTTTTATAGCCAAAATCAAGCATAATATCTACCTCATCAATCACTAGTTTTTTGATTGATTTTAGTCTTAATACACCTGTAAGTGTAAGGTCATATAATCGTCTGGGCGTACCTACAATGATGTCTAGCCCTTCGGAAATGGCTTGTTTTTGAGGGTTCATATTAGTGCTACCATAAACTCCCAACACTCTCAGATTAATGTAAGTAGCTAATTTTTCAATTTGTTCTACTATCTGAATCACTAGCTCTCTAGTGGGTACTAGAACTAACACTCTAGGATTTAATTCTTTGGAAAACTTCAAGTCTTGCAAGATAGGAAGCAAATAAGCGATTGTTTTTCCTGTTCCAGTTTGTGCAATTCCTACAAAATCAGAGCCACCAAGAATAGTAGAATAGGACTCTTGCTGAATAGGAGTGGGCTTTTCAAACCCTAAATCGGCAATGGCATTTTGTAATTGTTTTTTAATCTTAAAATCTTCGAATGTATTCATACTGCAAAGTAATTGAGAAAAATCTTCTAGTCAGTGTATTTACACTAATTATATTCCTATTCTGTTATGTGTATCAAGAAATAGCCACCAAGTCTTTGCTTTAAGATATATTTTTTATTGTTACTCACATTTCGAAACACACATTCAAGTTTTAAATGCAACTTGAATGTATGATTTACCATTATCAAGGTCTTGTTTTCTCCGAAAACAGACCATTGACAAGGTGAAAACACGGCTCTTGAGTAAGGAATGATGTTATTGATAAACTTCCATTCATTGTCAGTACTGTCTCTAATACTTTAACCCAAACCCAAATTTAAACAAAGGATTTTCGCTATCATAAGGGACATCCGTTTTTTGATTTTTGACGGCTTCCATAGAAGAAGGCAACTCAAAAGGTAATTTTCCCTGAGGGGCTGTATTTCCGAAAAAAACTTCGCATACAGACTTATCACTAGCTCCGTAATCGGCTATGAGGGCAGCAGCAGATTGTGCTATCTCTGGAATGACAGCAGGTCTATCCAGATAAATATCTACTACCGTAGGAACTGTTTTTAATAGCTTCAGAATCCTTGCTTTTTCTTCTCCCTTAAAATCCAAATCCCCATGGTGAAATGTTGCCGCAAAAAAGTTCTTCGTCTCTACAGGATACCAAGGCGTATTGATTCTGATAATGGCAAAATCTGCAGCTTCTGGAGTAGATACCACTTCTGCATAATTGGCTACTGTAGTGCTATCTATATTCTCTATATACACTTTGAGTTTATTTTTAGCTAAGGGCAAGGTAGATTTATCATTTTTTAATAGTGTCATAGAGATTTTTTGTGTTTTTTCTCCCAAGGCTTTTGAGGCTTCAGTGCCTATGATTTCCTTTACTTTCGTTTCATCTACAAAAGGATTATCAAATAAACCCAATTCAAATTTTTGTCTTAGCAAACGCTTGATAGATTGGTCTATCCGTTCTTCTGATAATTTACCTTCTTTGACTAATTGTATCACAAGCTCAGTTCGACTTTCTCCACCAAACTGATCACAGCCTGCTTGAATAACTTTCAAAACTCTATCTGCTTCACTCAAACTTTCTACACCCCAAGCTCTTGCTTTCCAGACTACATCAGGAGTCAGCTGTAAGTCTGTAATCAAGCCCCAATCTGTGCAAACTACTCCATCATATTTGTATTTTTCTCTAAGTAATGTAGTGATAATAGCTTTATTATAAGACATCGCTACATTTTCATCTGTCTGGTCAGTAGGCACACCATAGTAAGGCATAATGGCGGCAGTCTTGGCTTCAAAAGCAGCTTCAAACGGAATCAAGTGATAATCAAAATTATCTCCTGGATAAATTTGTCCTTTCTGAAATGAGAAATGTGGATCTAGACCTTCTTTTTGAGGTCCTCCACCTGGGAAGTGTTTGGTCATACAAGCGACACCATCACTCAAGTTTTTCCCTTGTAAGCCCTCAATATAAGGTTTGACTAGTCTGGCGGTAAGTTCTGCATCTTCACTAAAATTACCGCTGATTCTTGCCCAACGTGGCTCTGTAGCGAGGTCTATCTGTGGGTGTAGTGCTTCTCTAATCCCGATAGCGAGGTATTCTTTACGGACAATATCAGCAAACTCTCTCACTAATTTTTCATCACCAATGGCAGCAAAACCAGTCATTTCACAGAACTGACTAAACCCTGTAGAAGCCATCCCGACTACATTTTTGCCAAGATGATGCCGAGGGTCGGAGGCGATAGTAATTGGAATACCTAGCCTTGTTCTTTCACCAAGTCGTTGGACGTTGTTATACCATTTGGCAAAGATGAATGGCTCTGCTGGAATATTCCAAATATTAAAGTGACTCATTTTGCGGGTATCTATGTTTTCTACTACGGAAGGTAGTCTGGCTGAAAATCCTTCGAGTCCTTCTTTTCCCTCAGGTTTACCATCTGTACTCACAGGAGCTCCATTGATAAACATCATCCCTGCTTTTTCCTCTAGATTCATCTGGCTTAATAAATCTTCTACCCTTGCTTCAATATCTTGCTTGGTATCTTCATAAATATCTAGTTTTTTATTCTTATTTAAATCTCTGAAGGTTACTCCATTCTCACTGACAATGAGTTGAGATTTATTATTAAGTATTTCTGATAATCCATTTTCTGTGTTTTCTTTATCAGATTGGCCACAACTTCCTAAAAGTGCAAGCCCTAAAAAGAGGAGTATTAATTTTTTCATTTTTTTATTGTCCTAATTAAACAGATAGATTTTATCCTCTCAAAAGTACAAAAATTCTTGACAAAGTATAAAATAATACATTGGTTTATCTGCTTAATTTATAGTTTTTTTGGTGCCTGGATAATTGAGGACTTAGGAAAACATCTATCATTCCAATAGAAGCTAGTAAACTGAATCTAAGTACATGACAAAAGAATAGATTTAACTTTTTTAACACACAGATAAACACAGATTTAGTGGATTTATACGAATTTTCATCTGTAATTTATCTGTTTGATCCGTCAAATCTGTATGTTAAAAAAAATGTCATTTACTCAGAAACCTAATAGTAAAACTTGAATGCACGATGAGATTTTCTCCTATCTTTGCTTTATGAGTATTCAATTTTATTTGAGAAATTTCTTTTATTCTAGCAAAAGGCGTATTTTTAGAAAAAAGAAAATCAATTATTTGCCAAATTAAAGTCATTTTAAACATTCATAAACCCATTGCTATTTGAAAAGAAATTTTTCCTTAAAACTGAAAATAAATAAAAGGTTGAATCTCTGCGGAGCGAGCCTGAAACAGCACAAATACGATGAGTGCAATTACGGCAGCCTTTGCCAAATCGGGTAAAGCAACGAATTGAAGACTAAGATTATCTTTATATTTACGTGGTATCCAGTGAATGATATAAGCAATAATCATCAGCAAAAACACTTCCTTATATCCTACCAGTACTTGGGGGATGACTGCCCATTGAAAACTATAGGCAATCTGTGAAGTCATCTTGAATACCGTATCTAGGCTATCGGCTCTAAAATAAATCCAGCAATAGCACACAAATTGGAAGGTAATAAACTGACCTAAAAATCGGCGGAAGCCTTTATGCTCTACGGCTTTTGTGCCTGTGGCATCTAGCCAAAATTTATGAATCGCTAGAGCTACACCATGCAATGCTCCCCAAATGATAAAACGCATACTTGCTCCATGCCAAAGCCCACCCAGAAGCATCGTAATGGATAGATTGAGATAGGTACTCACTGTAGTATCTAACTCTGGACGAGCCAAGAGCAATGCCCAAAAGCTTATTATCAAAATGACCAATAACATACTATACCAATCAGATTGTGTGAATAAAATCACTCCAAAAAAGACCAATATCGTAAGACCAATGTACGACAACCAACCTTGCTCGCTATAAATCCGAGACAAAATCCAAATACTTATCACAATCAAGAAAAAAGCAAAATTAGTCCAAAGCCAGCCATCAGCTACTAAGAAAATAATAAAAGTAATCGGTACACTCATATAAGTGAATAGAGAAATACTGCGATTTCCCCCCAATGAAATGTACAAATAATCTCTTAGCCAGCTAGAAAGTGAGATATGCCATCTTCTCCAAAAATCTGTAATACTGGTAGAAACATAGGGAGAATTAAAATTAATTGTCAGCCTAAAACCCATCAAGAGTGCCAAGCCAATCGCAATGTCTGTATAGCCTGAAAAATCACAGTAAATCTGAATCGCATAGCCATAGACTGCCATCAAATTTTCAAAACCTGAGTAAGCAGTTGGATTTAAGAAAACTCTATCTACAAAATTGCTAGAAATATAATCAGAGATTAAGATTTTTTTGGTTAAGCCATTTAGAATCATAAAAATAGCTGCACCATATTCTTTAGGTTCAAGGCGATAAGGCTCATAAATCTGCGGCACAAACTCAGAAGCTCTTACGATAGGCCCTGCCACAAGCTGAGGGAAAAAGCTAACATAAAAGGCAAAATCTATGATATTATCCACAGGTTTGAGTTGCCTTCTATAAATATCAAGCGTATAGCTTAGAGTTTGAAAAGTATAAAAAGAGATACCTACAGGCAAGATGATTTTACTAATATCTAGGTTAGTCTGGAAAAGTTGATTTGTCCAGAGTGAGAGATAGTCTATGGGTTTAAACTCTGTCTGAAGGGCTTGATTAAATAAATCTGTAAAGAAATAAGTGTATTTAAAATAAGAAAGTAAACCTAGATTTATTACCAAACTAAATACCAGCAAAGTAGTCCGCCAAGATTGTTTTTCACTTCTATGAATCTCTCCTCCTAAGATGTAATCTACGATGGTAGAAAATATAATCAGTACAAAGAAAAAACCACCTGTCTTATAATAAAAGAACAAGCTAAAAATCAATAGAAATACATTCCTAAACAAAATACGCCTATGTACTCCCTGATAAATTAGGATGACAAATGCGAAAAAAAACCAAAAAATGGAGTCGGTAAAAATCATCGGACGACTTCCATCATATAGAAATAAGCCTTTTAAAATTTCCATCTTCGTTTATTCGCCTTTGAGTGGTAAGATAGTGGTTGATAAGTAAATGCTGGTAGCTGAGAGATAGAAATCTAGTAGATTATAATTCATTGTAAAAAATCTCATAAGGAGTGATTTGTCTAACTTAATTTAATGTTTTGTTTTAACTGTTTTTTAAATACTGTTGTGATTGTCTTCGCTTGTGTTTTTTTCTATGATTCGTATCTTCATTTTATTTTGGTTCGTGAAGACACCAACCGAGGAATAAGTGATTTGTGTCTGCAAATTACCCTTTATTTTGGTTCGTGAGACACGAACCGAGGAGCAGGAGTACAAAATAACTCATCATTCATAACCAATCCCTTACTTAATTTCCTGTTCTCATTCTGTAATATAAATAATCTTGAATCAGAGAGTCATAGAGTAAATCACCTTGTAAGCGATATCCTTTGCTCGTAAGATGTACTTTATCCCAAGCAAACATGCCTTCTTTGAGCCAGTGATTGACTGAGCCTAGCCCTCCCATGATGGTGAATAAATCCCAAACACCACAGTTACTTTCTTCGGCAAGTTCTAAGATTTTTTTGCGAGCAAGCACATTGCTAGGGTTTATCATCCCTCCAGGTAAGCCACAGTCACCAGGCGTAGTAATCAGGATGGCAGCACGAGGCGTTGCAAATTTGATGCGTTGAACAAGCTTAGCAAGGTTCATTTTATAGGCATTGCCATCAAAGTTAAGAGAATACGCATCATTTGTACCCAATGAAAGAATCACCAAATCAGGTTCAAGGCTGTGAAGTTGCTTCTCGAGATTAGGCACCTTGAGATAAGAAGTAACCATTGCTCCATTGACTCCTACAGAGTGATACTGCACGCCTCTATCATCGTTTTCTAGTGAAACACCTTCTAGTACAAACTTGGTCTGAGTAGGAAAGCGTTTTTCTAGTTTGAGCGTTATTTTATCTTGTGGCTTGGGCAGACAAAATTCTGCAAAACCGTCCGCACTCAATGCACAGGGTTCTAGCAAGCCTTCTTCTGTTACTATATTTACAAAGTAAGATTGTGGGCTTTTGACATCATAATATACCTTGACCCTTGTGATGGGGTAGTTTTGTTCATTACGGGCATTGGGGTCTATCGTAAAGCTGGCATTTACATCCAAAGTAGTAGCAGTCATTCCTCCTAAGCCCCAAGAGCAACTCGTAGAAAGCTGAATATTTTTGCAACCTGTCCAGCTACCTGTATAGCTTACTTTGAGAGAACTAGGGTCATGAGAGTTTGCCATAGAACAAGGGAAAACATAACCTCTGCCTCCATTGCCTAGTAGCTTTTCAGTCTGAAAATGCGAACGAACACGGTTTGAAAAAAAATCAGCTTGAATATGAGAATCTCCGATATGTACGATGTTAATTTTTTGCCTGCGTTGTTCTATCAATTCATCAATGGCTTGATGAAAACTCAATAGGGTGCTCTCAGGGTAAGGAGTAAGGATTAAATTATCTTGGTAACGCACGAAGGCTCTGTACTCTTGATTGAGAGTGTATTTGGGTTTGGGTAAATCATCTACATATTGATAAGCCAATGAAGACCAGAGGCTAATGTAAAGACTAATTAAGTAGTGCATTGAAGTCATCATATTCGCTTAATATTGCTTTGTAGAGCATTTCTGAAACTATTCCTGCACCTTTGGCAGTAAAGTGTGTAAAATCTTTGTTGGCTAGGGCTTGCGGCTGTGCAAACACCCAGCTAGGCATGGAGTTATGTCCTCCCATTGCTTCATATAAATCCCAAAAAGCACAGCCTGCTTTGAAAGCAGCATTGCGTTGGGCATCTCTTATTTTTTCTATATTTGGGTAAGATTCGTAGCCATTGCCTGTATTATAAGACATATCCGAAACACCTACTACCAGAATATCTAACTGAGGGTCTAAGTCTTTCAAAAACTTCAATTGCTGATAAAACATATTCTCATACCAGCCATAATTTGCCTGTGGACTAGGTACTAAATTCACTCCAAACTGCAAAATAATGAATTTTACATTCAATTCTTCAAACTGCTGCTTAAAATGTTTGGCATCAGCCCTCACAAAGTCCACTCCTGAGCTACCTCTTAGAGGTACATTGTCAAAAGTAATTCCTTTTTTACAATCTAGCATCACGCCATAAATTTCAGGGCTTGCACTTCCCGTAGCAATATCAATCTGAACCCTCTCAAAGGAAGCAGTCAGTTTGTGTTCATATACTGCAAACTCTTTGCTTTCTTCTATTTTGGTCTTGACTTCGGCTTGCCCTGGTGCGTTGATAGTTATTTCAAAAGGGGCTTCTGGGGCTCGGTAGAGTACTTTTATATTTTCTACTTTTTGCTGAATAGGCGAGGCATAAGGCGATTTAATATAGTTTAAGGTTGCTTTTGTCCAAGTAGGCTCTTCTGGAACAGGGATTTTATAGATTTCTCCTAATATTCCATAGTATTTTGGATTGGCATTTCTGTACTTAGGCCCATACATATAAGTCTGTATCCAGTTAGTAGGCGTATTCTGGACTATCGAACTTTTGCTATTGAGTTTATCCACAAGAGTAGCGATTCCTACGCCACAGCCTCCGAATACAGCTTGAAATTTTTCCCTCAAAAAGGCTGTAATTCTATCTCCTTCTAGCTGAGAATCTCCAAAATGAACTACTCTGATAAGTTCTTCTTTTCCACTTTCTAAGCGTTTGAGTTGACTAAAAAAGTGATATAATACTTTTTCTTTTCCTTTAGGATATTGAATGCGTAGCTCTTCATTAATCTTGAGTGAATCAGGGACATAGCGTTTGGTATTGGTTTTCTTTTCTTTTTTAGCTTGACTAGTGGTGTTTTTAGGGTTTTTGGAGGATTTGGTGGTCTTCTCAAATTTTTTGGTAATATCTGAGATGTCAGCATATTCTGGTTTGCTAAAATCAAAAGTATCTGTGATTTTAGGAATCTTGATTTTGTATTCGCCCCCTAGTGCGATTTCATCTGGCAATAACAAGCCAAGACTTAATATTGCAGAAACAAATAGCAACATACGAAGAATATCAAATGGTTTTATCATAAGTATATCAAGATTTTAGGCAAAAAAACGAATCGATGAGTGAGTTACAAATTTCATAGCATAAAAAGTACCTAAAGAAGGTATAAAATATTTATACACCTTCTTATTCAATAAACTTATTTCATCAGACCTTTGATAAGGTTCATATCTACTTTATCAAAACTTACTATTTCTTTGCCTTTATGCTCTTTCATAAAAGCTTCGGCAGCCTCTTTGTCTTTGTGTGGTATCAAATCTGGTCCCATAGGTCCAGGTACATCACTTCCCGTTACATAAAAAGCACTTTTGGCATCTATCATTTTATTGTCATAATAATCCATTACCTTGATTTCAGAAGGATTTTTAAAAATACTCTGAGGCTTAAGGGTAGCGATGAACATACATCTGGTAGAACAAAACCAAACTTCTTTGTCTGCTTCGGTCTTGATGTGTGAGTGAAACTGAGGGTACTCTTGTGAAGGCATTCCACAGTTGCCACAGTCATAGTTTACTTCTGCAGTAGTTTCCTCGCTTATTTCACTAGCATCTCCACCTGCATTATTTTCGTGATTATGTCCTTCTTCTCCCTGCTTACAAGCACTCATTATAAAAGAGATATTAAACATAAACAAGATTAAAATACAATACTTTTTCATTTCTTAATAAAAAATTGGCTACCAATTGATTGTAATTCATTTAAAATTAGATTCTAAGTTGCTTATGAGCAAACCAGAAAACAAAGTTAGTTATTTTTAGAGGAAGTATTCAATCAAAATTGTTCTTAAATGAGAATTTCCTTGAAGCGTAAGAGAATAAGAGATATGAGTAATAAGATAAAATGAACTGAGGGCTATGGAGAAATGAGATAAAATTACTGTATTTTCAAAAAATGTTTAGTGGCATGGTTTTTTCATCGTACCGAAATTTTAATAGGCATAAAATTCAAGAATACCTTTTTCGGGATTAAATTTTAATGCACCTATATACAGCTTACAAATAGTATTTCGTACTTGAAAGCGAGATTCTACTATGAACCGAGTGCTTGCACTTGCTTTTGAACCACCTCGCCCCAACACCAAATAAAAACCTTGAGTAGTTTCATCATCCAGAGCAGGTATATTTTGTGTTGTGTAATTATCACAACCTCGCTGAATTGCTTTTTGATGTGCTTGATTCCAAGTATTTAATGTCATAGAAGGCAGTACTTTATTTTTAATGTGATTAAATTTATCATCCAATATTTTAAAACTTTCGAATTGCATTCCATTAGACTCTATATTTTCAGTATTCAGCTGGTGGGTAATACCTAAAATTTTTTTGCCATCTTTTCGAATCCATTGCACCATCGTAACTTTTTCTTAATAAGGCATCCATCCCAAAATAAAGGTTGCTGTTTTTTCAGGCACAAAACTTCCATCTTCCTCTATTTCAGTATTTTTGATAAGAGATTCAACGGAAGTAGTGTCTGGTTCATCTGTTCCCATCAAAGCTCCTGATTGAATATAATCCTTAACGGCTAAACTTTGATAGGCTTGAACTACCTTGGTAAATTCAGTTTTGTTGAGTGTGCTATTTTGGGCATGTGCTTGAAAGCCTAAAAGAAAAACACAAAGAAATAAGCAGCTATTTTTTTTCATTTATTTACTAATAAGTTATCAGTAATCAGTGATGAGTTACCTTAGCAAAGTTTTGATAATCAGTTTCTTATGGCGAGATTAAAGTGCAAATTAATTTTGATTATCTACTATTTACTTTTGAGTGAATTATATATTTACTTATGCTTACTGTTAAAGATGAGCCTAAGTTTTAAAAAATAAACGAATGGTCAATATTGGAAGATTGACTATCAAAAAAATAGAAGGCAAATATTAATTTGTATATATATTTGCAAGAAAACAGAATAATAGATGGAAAGCAATACGCTCAAAACCATTTCCTTTGAAGATACTTCTATAGCTTTTTCTTCAAAGAATAATTTACAACTCAGAAAAGCATACTGGCTTTTTGGAATGATTAACCGTCCTTGGCTGGTTGGTATTGGTACTAAAATACTTAAATGGGCTTTAAACTGGCACTTACCCGTTAAATGGGCAATTCGTCAAACTATTTTCGCTCATTTCTGTGGAGGAGAAACCATTCAAGATTGTGCAAAAACAGTAGAAACTTTGTCAAGTTTTGGAATAGGCACTATCCTAGATTACTCCGTGGAAGGTGAAAAAACAGAGGTAGGATTTGAAAAAAATGCCGAAGAAACCATCCGCACCATAAAGCAAGCAGCCCAAAATCCACTTTTGTATCCTTGCTGTGTGTTTAAAGTAACAGGACTTGCTAGTTTTGATTTACTAGCCAAAAAACAAAATACTGCCACACTTAGCCCTACTGAACAAGAAAGCTGCCAAAAAGCTAAAGAACGATTGGAAAGAATCTGCCAATGTGCTTATGATAACGGAGTGTATCTGTTGATAGATGGGGAAGAAACGTGGATTCAAGGTGCTATTGATGGTTTAGTCTATGAGATGATGCGAAAGTTTAACCAACAAACGGCACTCATCATCAATACTTATCAGCTTTACTGCCGTGCAGCACTTCCTAACCTCAAAAAAGACTATGAAAATGCCGAAGCAGAAGGCTATTATCTAGGTGCTAAACTGGTGCGCGGTGCGTATATGGAAAAAGAAGCAAATCGAGCAACAGAGTTAAACTATCCTAACCCGATTCAGCCTAGCAAACAAGCCACAGACGAGGATTATAATAGTGCTTTGCGTTTTTGTGTAGAAAAAAGAAACCGTATTTTGCTCTATGCAGGTACTCACAATGAGGAAAGTTGCCTATTACTCACCAATCTGATGAATGAGAACGGAATCTCTCCCAATGATAAGAATTTTTACTTTGCCCAACTTTACGGGATGAGTGATCATATCTCATTTAACCTAGCTAAAGCAGGTTATAATGTCGCTAAATATGTTCCTTATGGCCCTGTGGGTGCTGTGATGCCTTATCTCTTTCGACGTGCGGCTGAGAATACCTCTGTAGCAGGGCAAAGTAGCCGTGAATATATGCTTATCAAAAAAGAACTGAATCGCAGAAGAAACAGTGTCAAATAGCAGTGTCATATTTTAATGTTAAATAACAGTATCATATATTAGCTTGTTAGTTA
>JBBRUH010000109.1:0-13688 GCA_038248005.1 Cytophagales bacterium
GAGGCAAGTTTGATAAAAAAACTTACCAAGTATCTGGTGGTCTGCATGGAGTAGGTGTTTCTTGTGTAAATGCCCTTTCCAAGAAGCTAATCGCAACGAGCCACAGAGAAGGCAAGACTTTTCAACAAGAATATATTATTGGTGTACCACAAGGAGATGTACAGACTATTGGTGATAGCGACAAAACAGGTACTACGATTAGTTTCTTGCCTGATGACACTATTTTTAATGTTCTCGAGTATAAATACGAGACCGTCTCTAAACGATTGCGTGAACTTGCTTTCCTAAATAAAGGTATTCGTCTTACTCTTAAAGATTTACGTCCAGAATCAGTAGATGATAATGGAGAAGCTCCTTACGAAGAGTTTTTATCAGAAGGAGGATTGAAAGAATTTGTAAGCTACTTAGACTCTACTCGTCAGGCTATTATTCCTGAACCTATCTATGTAGAAAAAGAGGACGGAGAAGTGCCTGTACAAGTGGCTATCCTTTATAACACTTCTTACTCTGAGAATGTGTTTTCTTATGTAAATAATATCAATACACACGAGGGAGGTACACATATTGCAGGCTTCCGAAGTGCACTTACTCGGACACTAAAATCTTATGCTGACAAGACAGGGCTGTTAGAAAAAGCAAAGGTAGAGGTAACAGGTGATGACTTCCGTGAAGGACTGACTGCTGTAATCTCTGTTAAAGTAGCCGAACCACAGTTTGAAGGTCAGACCAAAACCAAACTAGGTAACTCTGATGTACGTGGTTTTGTAGATTCAGCAACAAGCGAAGTACTGGGCAAATATCTTGAAGAGAATCCTAAAGAAGCTAGAGCTATAGTCCAAAAAGTAATCTTAGCTGCTCAAGCTAGACATGCTGCACGCAAAGCCCGTGAAATGGTACAGCGCAAAAATGTGATGGGTGGAAGCGGATTACCAGGTAAACTTGCTGACTGCTCTGATACTGATCCAGAAAAATGCGAACTCTACCTCGTAGAAGGAGACTCTGCAGGTGGTTCTGCCAAACAAGGACGAAATCGCTTTTTTCAAGCTATTCTTCCTTTGCGTGGTAAAATCCTGAATGTAGAAAAAGCCCAAGAATACCGAATCTATGACAATGAGGAAATCAAGAATATGATTACTGCCCTTGGTGTTAGTTTTGGTACTGAAGAAGATGATAAGGCATTAAACCTGAAAAAACTACGCTACCACAAAGTTATTATTATGACGGATGCGGATGTGGATGGAAGCCATATCAGAACACTGATTTTGACTTTCTTTTTCAGATATATGCGTGCCTTGATAGAGCAGGGATATTTATACATTGCCCAACCCCCTTTCTACTTGGTCAAAAAAGGCAAAGAACAACGCTATTGCTGGACTGATAATGACCGTGACATTGCGATTAGAGAACTTGCCAAAGGTGGAAAAGAAGAATCAGTACATGTCCAACGATACAAAGGTCTAGGTGAAATGAACCCTGAGCAACTTTGGGAGACGACCATGAACCCTGAAAATCGTAATCTTAAAAAAGTAAGTATAGATGATGCTCTAGGAGCAGATTTCCTTTTCTCTATGCTGATGGGAGATGAAGTAGCTCCTCGCCGTGCTTTCATTGAGAAAAATGCTAAGTACGCCAATATAGATACCTAGAATCTGATTTGCTTTTTTAAAAAAGAAGATTTACCTAAAATATCAAAGTGGAATCACTTAACAATTAATAGTTAGTTGAATTTTGAGGTAGGATATTAGACTTTCCAAGTCTGGCAGACTTGGAAAGTCTAAAACTTCTAGAGGTTTTTTATTATTAAGCTTCAAACATCTTTACCAAAGTATTTTGGTGGAGATTTTTTATTTTTATATCCCTTAGTGAGTGATTCAAAAATAATATGCACATTTATTTTAACCAAAACACTCATTATCAATAACTTAATGACCCAATAATTAATAACTTATAACTAATCTCTTACTTAACCTCTTGGAGAGAGAGAAATTAGAGGTAATCTTATCTTTTACGTTTCATCGCTAGCTCAAAACCTAATCCCTACCACCAAAATATCATCTGTCTGAGGGTTAGATTTTCTCCAATCATCTAAAATATTTCCAAGTTTTAATTTTTGGGTTTGCATAGGCAAATGACTAATTTGAAGCAACATCTCTCTAAATTGTTTTTTCATAAATTTCCTGCTCTGCATTCCTCCAAACTGATCTTGAAAGCCATCAGAAGTCATATAAAAAGCATCTCCTTCTTGGACAAATATACTTTCTTGAGTAAAATTTTTATCTTTATAATAAGAAGAGTAACCTATGGAATATTTTGAAGCATTTATCACTCTTATTTCATCATTTCTGACCATATAAAGAGGATTGGTAGCACCTGCAAAATGCAAAGTCTTACTTTCCTCATCATAGGTGAGGATGCTCATATCCATTCCATCATAAAGCTGTCTTTTAGCACCTTGTTTACGGAGAGTGGACATTACCTTTTTGTCAAGTTCTGATAAAATAATGGCAGGCTCTGTTATTTTTTTCTCGTGAATAATCTCATTTAGAAGAGAATTGCCCATAACAGTCATAAAAGCACCTGGCACACCATGCCCTGTACAGTCAGCTACTATCACTATTTTTATTTTATTATTCTGTTTCTTGCTTCCTATCATCGGAATCTCAGCTACTTCTGAATGATGCTTGATAGTAGATTCTTCATAATCACCTCTTTGCGAGGCTGCCCCTACCAGATTTTGGCGAGCAATCGTACTAGGAGGAGCATTAACCTCGGCAAACCAATAAAAATCTCCTGAAACAATGTCTTTGGGGCGATAAAAAATAAAAGCTTCTTCAAATTTATCTTCTATCTCTTTGTAATCATCCATGATAGCTGTCTGAATACGGCTTGCATAGACAATGCTATCAGTAATATGTTTATTTTTATCTTCTAAATCTACTTTTTGGAGCTCAAGCAAATCTCTTTGTGCTGAGATTTCCTCACTTTGCATCAGAATTTCTTCATTTTGCTTTTCTATCTCTGAGGTTCTGTGCTTCACCTTGCCTTCTAACTCTTGGTTAGCCTCATCTTGAATGCGTTGATTTTCTTGAAGCTGGTCAATGAGGTCTTTGCGAGCTTTCTGAACTTCTTTTTCTGATAACTTGTAACGTTCACTTAACCCTAATGAGAACAGACCTAATTCTAAGACAATCCCTAACTGATACCACCAGACATTATTGGTGATTTTATAAACACTTGATGAGCCGAGAAGAAGTACCATCGTACCTAAGAGCATGCAAATCGTACCTAAGACAAAATAGCGTGAGAGTGCGTTGTTCTGGAAAAGAATAAATAAAATTACCATCAATAAGACACCCATGATGCCTGCATTGATGTATTTTTCTCCTTTCATATAAAACTGATAATCAAAGGTAGCAATCACGAGCATTAGCCCCATAATGATGATAAAAAAGCCCATCAAAAAGCGTATCCAAATATCCCAGTAAGGCATTTGAGTCTTGCTACGCAAATAATCACGCATAAACTGGAGATAAAATATAAATGCCAAATAGCCCGTAAAAGGCATATAAAGGTAGTTAAACACGGGAAAATCTTTGACTATGAACTCACCCCAGTAGCCATGATAGTTGAGTAAATAAATAGAAGTAGAAAGAATATAAGCCAAGTAAAAAAAGTAAGCCCGATCACCCACACGGATAAAGAGCAAGAAATTATAGAAAAACATCATGCCCAATAAGCCATGAAAAAATCCTTGAATGAGATTTTCTTTAATGATTAAATCTTGCCAAGTATTCTTATTGATAAGTAAAGCATTGGGGTCAGGTGTGAAGTTTACTTGGTTTTGAATTCTGATAAAAACAGTCCGTACACTTTTGGCTGGCAAGAAAAGATTAACGCTATTAAACCGTCCTGTTTTGACATCTTTTTTAGTAGTACTTACAAATTGTCCTGTTTGTTTTAATGCAAAAGCTCCCTCTGAATTAGGAAAATATACATCTGCATTGGTCAGTTTGCCCAGACTCAGAATCCACTCACTGTCTATATCCAAAGTACTTTCTATTTTAAACGCAAGCCAATAGACATGAAAAGGTTTTAGTTTTTGAGAAGGAGCGATAGGATGAAAGAATTTTCTAAAACTAACTCTACTAACTGATTCGATGCTTCTTTGTCCGTTTGCATCTTCCCAAATCTCCATTGCTTCATTTTCTATCTGTATCCTTTTTTGTCCATTTTGTAGTGAGAATGTAGGAAATACAGCCATACTGTCTTCTGATGAGCTTTGACTCAAAAGAGGAAAAGAGAGTATAGAAATGCAAACAAATATAAGAAAACGCTTCATATTAGCTTTGATTGGTGTCTAATTGAAAGTTCAAAATAAAACTTTCTCTAATCTACAAAAAAACGCAGTACTAATTTTAATCAAGAAATAAAATATTTTTTCAACAACAGATACAAAGTTTCATCTCTGTATCCTTAAAGATAAATCCTTGTAGTAGTTCATACTCCATCATCTATTTTAGCTTGTAAAAATAAGACTGAAGTCTTAGAATGTTTATCTTTTTCTATAGAAATATCAAATAAATACATCTATTTCCTCTACCTCTGCAAGCATCTTTTCATTGATATTGACGAGGCGAATAGATTTGAGTTCATTGATGAGCACAGGATCATATTTGGCTTGCACACGCACATAGTTTTCTGTAAAGCCGTGTACATTGCCATTTTCTATATCATTTTCAAATAAAACCGTAAAGTCTTTACCCACTTGCTGCTCATAAAAATAACGGCGTTTTTTATCAGAAAGAATTCTTAGCATTTTAGAGCGTTCATTGCGTACTTTCATCGGTACTACGGGTTTTATCTCTAAGGCTGCCGTATCTGCTCGCTCTGAATAAGTGAATACGTGTAAATAAGAAATGTCTAATTCATTCAAAAACTGATAGGTATCTAAGAAATCAGCCTCTGTTTCGCTTGGAAAGCCCACAATGACATCTACCCCTATGCAGCAGTGGGGCATCAGTTTTTTTATTTTTTGGATTCGTTCTATATATAAATCTCTTCGATAGCGGCGACGCATTAGTTCAAGCAGGCGGTCATTGCCAGACTGCAATGGAATGTGAAAGTGAGGCACAAACTTCTGAGACTGTGCTACAAATTCAATCACTTCATCAGAGAGTAAATTAGGTTCTATAGAAGAAATTCTAAATCTTTCTATGCCTTCTACTTGATCTAAGGCTTTGCAAAGGTCTATAAATCTTTCTACACGTCTTCCATTCTGAATCCCAAAATCACCTGTATTTACGCCTGTAAGCACGATTTCTTTCACTTCGGTCTGAGCTATTTCTTCTGCTCTTTTGACGATGTTGGCAATGGTATCACTTCGACTTTTACCTCTTGCAAGTGGAATAGTACAAAAAGAGCAGTTATAATTACAGCCATCTTGCACTTTCAAAAAAGTACGAGTACGATCGCCTATTGAGTAGGAAGCCTCAAAATCTTGGACATGGCACACCTCTTGGACATAGACTTGAGCTTTTTCTTTACTGGCTTTTTTATCGGAAGCACTTGTTTTTTTCTTCTCAAAAGTACCTAGTAAATCTAATAACTGAAATTTTTCGGAAGCTCCTAAGACAGCATCTACGCCAGGTATTTCAGATATTTCTTGGGGCTTAAGTTGTGCATAACAGCCAATAATAGCCACAAAACCATCAGGAGATACTTTTTGAGCTTCTCTAACTAGCTTGCGACATTTTTTGTCTGCATTCTCTGTTACAGAGCAAGTATTGATGATAAATATATCAGGTGTATCATTAAAATCTACCTTCTGAAATCCTCTCTGCTCAAACTGACGAGCGATGGTAGAAGTCTCAGAATAATTTAGTTTACAACCTAGTGTATAGAAAGCTACTTTTTTCATATCCTTTGATTCTTTGGGCTTGGTTTAATAGGAATATAACTTCTAAGTTTGATGAAATGATTTACTCCAATAAATCACCAAATAGAAGTATTCTCCTAGTAAAGTGCAAAATTACAAAAATATAAGGAAATTATTTTTTGTGATTGCTTAAAGACTACAAGTTCCTGAAAAATCTTTGCCATTAATGGTCAATATATCATCCAGACGCAATGTCGTTTTATTAGGTAAGATAAGATATTCTACACTACTGATGGTCTTCAAATCAGCAATGAGGGTTGTAATTTGCTTAGGTACTTTGTTCTCATCAATATAGATTATTTCTACTTGAGTTCTTAGAGTAGCCCATTTTTCAAGATAATCGTACAGGCCACAATCTATGGGTTGGTAAGGTCGGTTTATCATTGTATTATTTTTGAATTTATAAGGATAAATGAGTGTAAACAGTTCATATATGGATACAATGTAAATGAAGAGTTATTAAAATTATCCCACTTAGAGAAGATTTACATAAAATAATCTTTGTCATTCCCTTAATTTTTTGTATTTTGCATAGATTTAAAAATTTTACAAACACTCCAAAATTAAGATTATGAAAAATAATGTTAATATCGTTAAATGGGTTAGTCTCATTATTTTTATAGTTGGTTTTTGCGTATATCAAAACTATCTGCCGATTAGTCAAATCTCCTTCTCTTCAAGTTTCTGGATGATGATAGCCGCTATGGGCTTAGTATTGTTCTTCTCTCGCTCAGTAGGCTGGTTAGGATTTATATTTTTTGCTTTGGGAGCAGCTTTATTACAAGAGTGGATTCATATCAATTTAGGTCAATTTACCTTTAGTGGTATATGGCTCATGGCAGGTGGCTTTCTGACTACTTGGCTTAGTGCAAGGTAAGTAAGAGATTGGTTATTAGCTTGTCTTGTCCTGAAATAGATTGGCGAGATTATTAAACCCTTACTAAAGAGAGTTCTAAGTAATTATTTTCAGTAAAAATACACCTTAATACATCAAAATTAAGGTGCTTGTGTTACTTAATTATCCAAAGATAATACTTAGCTTTGCATTCTTTAAAACAAAAGACCAACCGACGAGATCGGTTATTTCTTTAAAAACCAAAAAAACAATGGTAAGAATTCGTTTAGCGCGTCGTGGACGCAAAAAATTAGCCATTTATGATGTGGTCGTGGCAGACCAAAAAGCACCTCGTGATGGTCGCTTCATCGAAAGAGTAGGTATCTACAACCCTAACAGCAACCCTGCTACCATCGAGTTAGATGATGAGCGTGCATTGCATTGGGTAATGGTAGGTGCTCAACCTTCTGATACTGTAAAAGCGATGCTTTCTTATAGAGGTATTTTGCTTAAAAAACACCTTCAGATTGGTGTCTTAAAAGGAGCTGTCACTCAAGAAGAAGCTGACAAACGCTTTGAAGAGTGGAAGCAACAAAAAGAATCTAAAATTACTGGCAAAGTGGATAACCTTGCTGCTCAGAAAGAATCTGCTGCTAAAGCACGTCTTGAAGCTGAACGCAAAGTAAACGAAGCTCGTGCTGGAGCATTACAGAAAAAAGTAGATGAAGAAAATGCTTCCAATGAAGCCGTAGCGAAAGCTAGAGAAGAAGCAGAAAAAACTGCTGCTGACGCCATCAAACAGAAAGAGACTCCTAAGGTAGAAGAACCTACTGCAACAGAAGAGACTCCTAAGGTAGAAGAAACTGCTACAACAGAGGAAGCTCCTAAGGCAGAAGAAACCGCTACAACAGAAGAAGCTCCTAAGGCAGAAGAAACTGCTACAACAGAAGAAGCTTCTAAGGCAGAAGAAGAAAAAAAGACTTCTGAATCTTAATCTCTAAGAACCAATTTTTTCATAAAGCATCTCTAGGGATGCTTTTTTTATGTTTAATAATATGCAAAAAGAGCAATGTTTTGAATTAGGCACTATCCAAAAAGCCAAGGGTTTAGCAGGAGAGTTAGTTTTGTTTTTGGATGTAGATGACCCTAGTGAGTATGATAACTTAGATGCTATTTTGGTGGAAACGAATGCCCAATTAATTCCACATTTTATCACTCAAATCAGAGTACAAGGTGAAAGAGCGTATATTTACTTGGAAGGCATAGACCATGTAGATAAAGCCCAAGAAATGGCAGGGCGTAAAGTTTATTTACCTCTTGAGCGTTTGCCTAAGCTACCCGAAGGTGAGTTTTATCTGCATGATATCATAGGGTATATGCTCATAGACCAAAATAAAGGTGAACTAGGCATAATAGAGAATATCTATGAAAGTCATCAGGATCTGTTGGTCTTTTATTATAAAGGTAAAGAAATCCTTATCCCTATCGCCGAAGGTATCGTACTAAATGCAGACCATGATAAGAAAGTATTGTGTGTCAATCTTCCTGATGGATTAATAGATGTGTATTTAGAAGAATAAAAAATAGCACATTGTCTATGATTAATTGTAAAGTCGGGATAATGAATCCCGACTAATACAATTCATAAAGGTAGCAATCTTCCAATTTAATTCTATACTATCCAAATATCTTTTCCCTAAACCAAATATAAAATTTAACACAATCATAATCTCTTTTATTAGCAAAAGCCTAATAAAAGCAAGTATTTTGTGAAAAAATAAAAATACTATGCACAAAATCATTCAGACTCTTTTGCTGATTATATTCTTTGGAATAGCACATCAGCCTCTTAAAGCACAATATGCTTATAATCAAGCTTTAAAGCCTTTTTATCACAATGTAGCCTCAGGTGATCCACTCACAGATCGAGTCATTCTCTGGACAAAAGTAACTCCTGATTTCCCTTCCAACTCATCTACAATCACTGTAAAATGGATGGTGGCTACGGATGCTGAGATGAAAAAAATCGTCCAAAAAGGAAAGCTTACAACAGATGCTTCTAAGGATTATACTGTCAAAATAGATGTGAAAAAACTCAAAGCAGGTACTACTTACTATTATCAGTTTGAAGCACTAAGCAAGAAATCATCTATTGGGCGTACCAAAACAGTTCCAGAAGGAGAGGTGAAGCATTTGCGTTTTGCTGTGGTCTCTTGTAGTAATTACCAAGCAGGTTATTTTAATGCCTATGGAAGAATCGCAGAACGTGATGACCTAGATGCTGTGATTCATTTGGGAGATTATATCTATGAATATGGAGAAGGTGGCTATGGAGACTCCACTCTGGTCGCTTCTGGTAAACGAAGTCTTGCTCCCAAAACCGAAATCATTAGTTTAGAGGATTACCATGCTAGATATTCTACCTATCGCCTAGACCCAGACTTACAGAAGCTACACCAAATGCACCCCTTCATCACTGTCTGGGATGACCATGAGTCTGCCAATGACTCCTACAAAGGAGGTGCTCAAAACCATACAGAAGGAGAAGAAGGTAAGTGGACTGAGCGTGAAAAAGCTGCTAGAAAAGTGTATGCTGAGTGGATTCCTTTGCGTGGCAATGCTGATAAGATTTATCGAACTATCCAATATGGAAATCTTGCCGAACTCATTATGCTAGATACTCGCTTAGAAGGAAGAGATAAACAAATCAAAGATATCACTAATCCTGAACTTTACAGTGAAGACCGCACTATCTTAGGCAAAGAACAACGAGAATGGCTTTTTAGAACTTTAGAAGACTCCAAAGCCCAATGGAAAATACTAGGCAATCAAGTCATGTTTGCTGATTATAATATAGGTTGGGCAGCAGCGGCTTCCCCTAACTATACCCCTGAGCAATTGGAGAGTATTTTTTTAGATATCTGGGATGGATATCCTGCTGAAAGAGCGAAGATTATCAACTTTATAGGAGAAAAGAAAATCAATGATGTAGTGATTATCACGGGAGATGTACATTGCTCTTTTGCTTATGATGTAGCTTTGAGACCTTCTGTATTCACAGAAAAAGGCAAAACAACTACTTATGACCCTAATACAGGCAAAGGCTCAATAGCTGTAGAGTTTGTAACTACAAGCATTACCTCTGCCAACTATGATGAAAATATAGGTAAAACACAGGCTCAAATGCTCAACTATCAAATTAACAAACCTTTGGCTGCTCCAGCACCTAACAATGTAAATCCTAATCCACACATGAAATTTGCTAATTTGATAGACCACGGTTATCTTATCTTAGATTTGACTCCTGAGAAAGCTCAATCTGATTGGTATTTTGTGAAAGATATTTTAAGTGAAAATAAAGAGGAGTATTTTGGAGAAGGCTGGTTTACCAAATCAGGAGAAAATCACCTTCAAAAAGCAGAAAAACCTGCCTCTAAAAAATAGATACTGATAATTAAATGTTTTTACAAAAACTAATTGACCCAAGGCTTTGCTTCAAATGAAGTCCTCAGTCAATTAGCTTTAAGTAGATGGTCAAAATTGGCTTTTACTTTAATCTTGTTATAAAAATCTGATTATCAAAATCTTACTAAGATAACTCATCACTTATCCACAATTACATTTCCCTAAACTTCCTTATCTTTGCAATATCAATACTAAACAATAAAACACATGGAAACCACCAAAAAAGTAGTCTTAATGATTTTAGATGGCTGGGGACTTGGAACAGATCCCAAGGTATCCGCTGTATATCAAGCCAATACGCCTTTTATGGATTCGCTTTTTCAGAATTATCCACACTCCAAACTGGAAGCTTCTGGCTTGGCAGTAGGTTTGCCTAAAGGGCAAATGGGTAACTCCGAAGTAGGACACATGAATATAGGTGCGGGTCGTGTGATTTACCAAGATTTGACCAAAATTAACCTTGCAGTAGAAGAAAATACCCTTAAAGATAATCCTATTCTCAAAGAAGCTTTTATCAAAGCCAAGGAAACAGGTAAGAAAGTACACCTTATTGGTTTGGTTTCTGACGGGGGCGTACATTCACATATCGAGCAACTCAAAGCCTTTTGTAGCATAGCCTCAGAGATTGGCTTAGAGAAGGTATTTGTACATGCTTTTACAGATGGAAGAGATACAGCACCACAAGGAGGAAAAGAATATCTGACAGATTTGCAAGCACATCTAAAGAAAACCACAGGTAAGATTGCTTCGGTGATAGGTAGATACTATGCTATGGACAGAGACCAACGCTGGGAACGTGTTCAAAAAGCATACAATTTATTGGTAAAAGGCATCGGTGAAGTGAGTCAAGACCCTATTCAATCACTAGAGAAATCTTATGCAGAAGGAGTTACAGATGAGTTTGTTCTACCCATAGTCTGCACAGATGCACAAGGACAGCCTTTAGCCAAAATAGAAGAAGGAGATGTGGTATTATTTTTTAATTTTAGAAATGACCGTGCTAGACAGCTTACTCGTGCCTTGACTCAAGAGGATTTTCCTGAATATGGGATGAAAAAATTATCTTTGGAGTATCTTACACTCACGCCCTATGATGATAATTTTAAAAATGTAAAAATTCTCTATGATAAAGATAACCTTCAAAAAACATTAGGAGAGGTAATCTCTCAGGCAGGAAAAAAGCAAATCCGAATCGCTGAAACTGAAAAATATCCACACGTTACTTTTTTCTTTTCTGGTGGAAGAGAAGCACCTTTTGAGGGAGAAAAAAGAATTCTTTGCCTTTCTCCCAAAGTAGCGACTTATGACCTACAGCCTGAGATGAGTGCCAATGAGATTAAAGATAACATCGTCAGAGAACTCAAAACCAAAGAAACAGATTTTGTGTGTCTTAACTTTGCCAATCCTGATATGGTAGGACATACAGGCGTGTTTGAGGCAGCCGTCAAAGCCTGTGAGACTGTAGATGCTTGCACTAAGGAAGTGGTAGAAACTGCCCTTGACAATGGATATACTTGTATCATCATAGCAGACCACGGCAACGCTGATATAATGGTTAAGAAGGATGGAAGCCCACATACAGCACATACTACTAATTTAGTGCCTTGTATCTTGGTAGATAAAGATGATAAGCCTAGCTTAAAAGATGGAAAACTAGGAGATTTAGCACCTACTATTCTTAAAATGATGGGCATAGCGATTCCTGAAGAAATGACAGGTAATATTTTACTAAGTGATGAGTTATAAATAATGAGTGGGGATTTGTCTTTGTAAAATTCTGATAATCAGTTTTTTACAAAAATATTAAAGTATAAACTAATTTTGATTATCTACTTAAAATAAGTTTAACTTTTATCACAAAACACTTCTTAGAGTAAGAGTGTTTGTAAATAAATGTCAATACAATAAAATTGAAATCAATTACATACTCTAATGGTGACTCTGTAATTTTGGCATCAATAGTGTTCGGTTGAAGTAATTACTGATACCTTAATAATTGAAATAGTTAGAAATAAAGATAAATATGGGATTTGCTCCAATCATTTTAGCCTTTTCAGGATTTATTTTCCTTTGGGCAATTGTTAATTATAATACTTTTAAGAAAATAGAACGAAGAATGGCAGCATGCTATTTAGGACTAATAGAGTTATATACACAAAAAAAGCAGGCTGCTAATACTCTAAAATCATATCTTGCACAAGAAGGTCTTTGTAGCGAAAAAATAGAAAATATTTTGAGCGGTTTTGAGGAAGAACCACAGTCAGATGCTGTTTTGTTGGCAGATAAAAACCTCAGCCAATGGCTACAAGGTTGCCTTCAAAGAGCGTATGCTAATGATGAGTTGGTAAAGGGAGATGATTTTCAGAACTTGAAAGACCAACTTGCTAAGATTCAAGGGCAAGTCATGCAGTATAAAAGACAGCTTAAATCTGCCATCAATGATTACAATACATTAAGACAAAACCTCCCTTCTTCTTTGATTGCCTCTGTTTTTGGGTTTAGACCTATTGACGTGCAGATTGCTTAATTACCTAAATGTCTTGGGGTGAGTAAAAGATGGTTTATAAGTTTATAGTAATGTGATAGTGAGTTTTTTACATATTCTAAATCGGATGGTTATTCTGATAATTTTATTCATAGTGTAAATAATCCGTTGCAAAGTGCTAATTTTTGTTAAAAAAAGCTAGACTCTAATGCCATAGCTGCACTTACCACTAAATATGAGACCCTTGCAACGGAAAATTTACACTAACATTTTATTTAATAAAAATTAGCTAAAACTCTTCTATCAAATTATACATAAAAAATAAAATTATTTTCTTATCTCCATTTTATGTGTATCCGTGCTAAAACACAAATAAAATGATGCTTGCACGCTTAGACAATGAAGTTTTTTTAAAAAAGCCTTTACTGATAAAATAGTCTTTAAAGCTTTTGTAAAAGATATTATAGGAATAGAGATAAATCCTGATAAAATTGAAACAGCCTTTTAACCTAAAGTAGGTAACATTAATTTTCAATATGATATTTTTGCAGAGGATATTAAAAAAAAGATAGTGATAGAAATCCAAAAAGTGGAGTATGACCATAATTTTGATAGATTTTTACATTATCACTTGCAAGCTATTACTGAACAACAGCGAAGCTCTGAGGATTACATGGTTGAAAAAACAGTTTATACAATCGTGGTGATGACTGCACCTTGTAAGATTAATAAAAAAACAAGGGAAATCTACAAAGATGAGGTGTTAATTTCTAGCATCAATCCAAAAAATTTAAAAGGTGTAGAAAAAAAATTTTAATCACGAGTTAATCTATCTTAATCCTAATTATAAAGGAGATGAAACCCCTGCAAATTATAAAGACTGGTTAGAACTCATCTATGAAAGTATTCATAACGTAGAAAATCCAAAAATTAACCTTCAGAATGCTGGAATAAAGAGAGTTACAGAA
>JBBRUH010000110.1:0-13650 GCA_038248005.1 Cytophagales bacterium
AAACAAAAAATGTAGTTATACTTCTAACATTTCATTTATTCTAGTTATTTTCGACACAAACGCAAAAATTATTATTCTATTCCATTTGATTTTAAATTTTAGTAATTGGTAAAATCAAACAAAGAAAAAATGTTTGATTCAGTTTTTTATTTTCTAACTGCATTTCTTGGGCAAGTGTCTCAGTGATGTATTCACTCATTACATCTTGTCTAAAAAATCTTCGCTCTCTATTGGTACTTTCTGTACCTAGAATGACTACTTCAAATTTTCTAAAGTACTCTTCTGTAATCTCTATAATGTCATGGGTATAAGGGTTGGTTTTGGTATCTCCCTCCTCGAAATTAATGGCAAAAAGATAATTCTGAATGTCTTTGGAGATATTCTCACGGTTATAAGAATAGATAGATTCTTTGACCTGTTGTAGTACTTCAAAATCATACATATCTCGCAGTGATTCTATAAATCCAGTGGGGAGTTCTTCATATAAAAGATTTTTGCTAAAGTAAGCCTCTACCGTATCCATTGTGATAAGTTTGTCTTCTTTGGCATATTTATTAAAGAAATCATTGAAAATATTGAGTGATTGCCTTCCAGAAAAACCAAAATGCCCTTCTGAACTTGATTCTTGCATGATTTTTTTCTGAGTGCGTTGGTCAAATCTTTTGAGGTCTTCGTCAGAAAGCCAGTTAGGAATATTGCCTGCGTAGATTTCCATCTTAAGAAGCAGATAATTTTCATCTAAATATTTACGGTAGCGTTCGGGGTTTTTAATCCACTTTCGGATACTAGGAGAATCTTGGTTAAGGCGAGAAGAAACGATGATTTTTGCGATATTCTCCAAGACTTGAGGCAAGAAAAGACCTTCGATGTTTTCTCCAAATTTATTTCGATAGATACGCACTTCTGTCTTATAGTCTAACACATAAGGTACATTTAGATTGATAATTCTATCTTTAAAAGAAGGGATATCTTCATAATGAAATTTATCTTGAGGATTGACTAGCCCTACAAAAAGTGATTTGATTCGCTCTTCTATCAGCCCTACCTTATGCACGCCATCACTGATAATGCCGTGTAGCTTCATCAGTCTTTTTACATTGTGTTCTTTGATGTCCATCAGGGCAAGGATGCCATTGTTGGTGCGTGCAAGGTTAGAGTGAATATAGTTTACTTTATCAGTCTTAAGCAAGGCATTGAGCATGCTCTGTATTGTAGGGCTAGTGATATACCCTTTATAGATAGAATCACTAGAGTTAAAGACCGTTACACCTTCACCAAACTGACGGTTATAAATGGCTTTGCGAGCTCCTGCCATCTCTAAGACTGCCAAGGGATCTTCCAAAATATCCAATAAATGAGAATAAAGTGAGGTGCAGATACTGCAAGCCACATCTTTAAATACCCATTCATATTCTTTTTCATTAAAAAGTTCTTTTTTGAAATCTTTATCAGTGATTAATTCTTCTAAAAATGCTGCACGCAATGATTTAGGTATCAATAAAATGGGGTGGTCATGATTGGGACAAGAAAACTCTACGGTTTCTATCGGGAAGCTTTCTGTACTTACTTTAAAAGGAGTATAATGGGCTTCTGTCTCTGGCTCATCATTCTCTATGGCCAAGTGCTGCACCAAAGAATCCACTCTTTGATATCCGCCTAGTTTGTGAACATCTAAACGCCAGTGTACTTCATAACTTGCTCCTTCGTGGGTATAGGCATATTCTTCAAATTTTTGTAATAGATTATTTAAGAAAGTACTTTTCCCACTTCCTGGAGGCCCTTCAAACAAGAAAATATTGCGGTTTTGTACGCCTTTTTTGAAGCCATCTGCTAATTTTATAAATCTACTTGCAAATAACCTATCCGAAAAAAATGGATTATCACAGCCTTTTTCAAATAAATTAGAACAATCATATTGCTCAAATTGCATGACATTTTCATCTTCTGTATCCTGCGTAGAGGTATCTACATAAAAATGCACCATATCATAAAAAAGCTGAAAAATATCACGAAAAATATGGGTAGGATTCTCTTTGGCAAGGTCTAAAAACTCCTCAAAACCCATAGGAGGTCGCAGTTCTTTGTTGCGAAGTTTTTCGCCAAGTTGATTCAATGCTTTCTTTGTATTGGTCATAATTATTAGGTAGTATCTGTATTTGTAGTTCGTGAAGACATAAACCACAGCACAGAGATTTTAAAAAATCTTATAATTCTTCCTTGCTTAATTTTCTATCTTTTAAGGTGTAAAGCACTCTCACTTCGTCATAATCTTCCTCATCATATTCAGAATATTGAATCTCGGTGGTCTCTAGCTTAGCAGCTCCTCCCCAAAGAAATTCAATGCCTAACATTGTATCATAGATAAAATCTTGTAGCAAAGGTTTGCCCTCAAAGTGATGCACAAGGTAGAGATGTTCATCTTGTGTGAGTTCTTCATCTACGGTGATGTGTGGAGGATGATAGAGAGATTCAATGAGCATTTTTTTGTAATCTTCTCCTTTACGACTTTTTACATAATACTCATAGACTCCTTTTTGTTGATTGACCCTTTGCCCTAGTACAAAGAGATCATGCTGATCCACAAATTCTTGATCACTAAAAGTATTAATCAATGTAAAATCAGAAAAATGCTTGCGTAGTGCAAAAATAGCATCTTTCCCTTTGAGGGTATTTAGGTCGTAATTTTCTCTGTATTCTATATTTTGGTTTCTCTGAAAGATATAATCTATCTTCCCTTTATTCGCCAGTTCCTCTACATATTGCACGAGCCTTAGCCCTATTGCATAGGGGTTTAAGCCTGAGCGACTGACAGAGGTAACGGCTGCATTTAATCGGGCATAGGCTACTTCGTGTCCTTTAATTCGTTCATCTCTTCTAAAAAGCTCATCGTGCCAATAACTTGCCCAGCCTTCATTGATAATTTTGGTGCGGATTTGTGGCTCAAAATACAAGGATGTATTTCTGACAATACTCATCACCAGTTTTATCCATTCATTTTTTTCTTTATTCAAAAAAGGAGAATTATCTCTGATGTATTCCATCACATCTGTGGAAGGTTTTTCTATTTGTTTTTTGAGATAAAGCTTATATTTACTCTGAAACTCAGGATATTTCTTTCTGACATCATTAAAAAACCAAGACTCTCCTAAGTTTTCATCTTGGGCAAAGTATTGATTATATTTCTCTACTTCACGATAGACTTCGCCTTCGGGGGCTTTGATTACTTTTTGCAAAAAATCTCCAAAATAATAATCTAACATTTCAGGAGGATTTAATTCATTGGAAAAGCCTTGCCTTGAGAGTTCATCAAAATAACCCACCAGATTGTTGATACATCTACTAAATTCAATGGCATAGTCCACCCAGCGGCCATGTTCGCTTCTCAGTCTTGTAATCAGTCGTTTGTCAGCGAGTGCCTGCCCCACAAAATCATCTCCCCAAGTACGCTCAAAAAGTCTATTATTTTGAAAAAAATCAATGTGAGCAATCACATGATAAAAAATCATGATGTTCATCCAATCTGGATTATTGTCGTTATAAAAAGAAATAGCCGGGCGAGAGTTAATCACCGTTTCATAAGGGTTGCTAGGAGAAAGCTTGTATTTTCCTTGTTCTTTAAGTATTTCTACATCATTTACCCAATAGTCATACAGAGTCGGAATCATGACCTTGGGAGAGAGAGAAATCATGTCTCTATTCGTAACGATGTATTCGAGTGTATCTTTATCAAAGCTCAGACCAGCCTCTCTAGCTCGGTCTTTGCATTGCTCCATGATTTTTTTTGTATGTTGATTGATTAATTGCATTTTTTGGATTTTCAGTTTTGATACTGTTTATTCTAATCTATAGTCATTGCTGATACAAGCACTAAAATAATATTTTCTACTTCTTCTTTTTATGTAATTGAACTGAGTATATGACATTTTTTTTGGAACACAGACTTAACGAATTAAACGGATGAATCACAGATAAAAATCGGATAAATCTGCATTCTAAAGAGCTAAACCCTTTTTTTGTCATGTATTTAGATGATTGAGTTATTACTCCCCATGATTAATACTTATGTAAAGTGCTGAAAATAAACTCATCATTATCAGATTATTACAAACTCATCACTCATCATTTATAACTCATCTCTTACTAAGCCACTAACTTTTTAATACTCTCAATGACTCTATTCTCAGTAGCTTTTTCTGCCATAAGGCTATCCAAACGGATGAGATCAGGATAATCATTTAAGATACCCGAGCTTTCTAGATATCGTTCTATGGTAGTAGAATCACTGTATCCTGACCAGCTATTTTTGGCAATGGTGATACCTATCCGACTAACATAGCGCAAAATCTTACGAGTAGCGGCGAGCATCTGTTCGCCTGAGTTTTCCCAGTCATCGCCATCAGTGCCATGAAACACATAAATATTATAATCTAAGGCAAGTTTTTCTTCTTCTACGATTTTATTTACTAGCTCAAAAGCAGGATAGACACTGGTACCACCTGCCACTGTAGATTTATAATAGGTATAAAAATCTTCTACCTCTTTGGCTTCTGTATCATGCAAAATAAACCTGCTTAACACATTTCCTTTGTATTGGTACATAAGCCAAGAATATATAAATAAATGTTGTGAAGTAATCACTTCAGTAGGCTTGCCGTGCATAGAACCAGAGTAATCTCTCAGAAAAAACACGATGGCCTGCGATTCGAAATCAGGCTCTTTGGAAAGAATGCGATAGACCTTATCATTAGGACTAATGAGTAAATTATCACCCGAAAAATCCTCATCAGACTTAATGTTTCCAAGTTGGATATTGGTTTCTATTACTCTTTTGAGCGTAGCTTTTTTATCCAAGATTTGCCCCTGTCCCCTGTTAATATCGGTGAGGTCATAGAGATATTTGGTCAATGATTTTTTCTTTCCTTTGTCTTTAAGATTGGGAAGCTCAAACTGTTCAGTCAGAATTCTACCCAAATCAAAAGCCTGTGCTGTAAGGTCATGTTCTCCTCCACCTCCTTCGCCTGCTCCTGAGCCTTCCCCTTCGCCTTCTTGAGGGTTGATAGGTTGTTCCCCTAGTACTTCGCCTACTTCACCTTCTCCACTTCCTCCTGTGGTTCTTTCTTGATTTTCTTCGGGAGAGTTGCTATGAAAAAACTTAGTCTCGGTGGTTGTAGGCACTATGACTACTTCCCCTTTTTGGTTTTGGCTTGGCTTCATAAGTTTGCCTAGCCTAATCCTTCTTGGAAAACCATCTTTTTCTCTTTGTTTGTCTTTCTCGATGAGTTCATCTAAGGTTTGCAAAGAAAGTGAATAAGGCATCTTAGGAGGAAATACTCCCTGAATATGCGTCAGGTCATTATAATCATAGATGCCTTTAACCCAATCACGAACAGGACGATTATTAGGCTCAATTTGATGATTTTGAGTGTTTTCTAGTTCCTTCAAAATCATTTTTTCTTGCTCCTCAGTAAGCCCTGCCTGTTTTAATTTTTGATATAATTGATATTGTTTTTCTTTCATTTATAAGCCTTTTGATTTCGGCTCGTAAAGAGCCGAGTATTAGGAGAAATTTAATTTTATAATATTGTTTATGTTACCTGTGCAAACACAAGCAACAGCATTTAAGAAACTTTCTTTAAAATAGCTAAACCTTCTTTGATTTCTTCTTTATTAGTAGTCTTTAAGTAATATTCTAAGTCTTCTTTTGATTGTTTTAACTTTTGTAGTTGTGCTTCTGTAGTTTCTACCAATTCAAAAGATTTCTCTATTTTCTTGTCTATACTTTATAATCTTTTTTTAACGTTCATGTTTTTCAATTTTTAAAGTCGCCTGTGCAGACACAAGCAACAAATTAATAATTTCGGTTCGTGAAGACACGAACCGAGGGTTAGGCAACGAAATAAAAAACTCTCCCCTTGGAGACAGGGGGGCTGTGTTTCTAATTTGCATCATCTTGTGTGCAGAAATACTCAATCGTCTTTAAAGCACAAGTGCGACAGTAGCCTAATTTACTTTCCATGGTTTCAATCATTCGATTGTATAACTTTTGGTTTTCTTCATTGGTGCGGTTAGATAATGCACCCACTAGACTGCCTGCACCTGCCACATCTGATTTGAGACGAACATCCGTAACTGCCTTTACAAGTTCATTATTATCCATAAAATTATAGCTAGGGTCTTGAATCATTTTCTGACCATAAATTTTAGAGATAGTAGTACGATAGCTTTGCTTTTGCTCACGGTTTTTAAGCCCTAATCTTTCCTCTACACTATCTATGAAAGTTTCGTCAATCTTGAGTGGCATCAGCTTACCCGTTTGAGGGTCTTTATAAGTCCAGATACGGTTAGCTCCTAGGTTTTTGGCATCTATGCCTATGACCATATTTACATAGTTTAGCACATCTTTTTGGATGGCATCTGGCTCATCCATATAGGCATTAAAGATAGCAGTCATAACATTTTTGCGATGCAGTCCACGAGCTATTTGCATATCACTGAGGTATTTGGCTTGGTCTTGTGCATCACGAACATAATCTAAGATAACTTGGTCAAGAGCAATAAAAACATCTCCAGCATACATACATTTGCCTTCCTGGGTCTCGGAGCGTTCTAAGATAACCTGAATGGCTCGCCCTAGGTTACGGTGTCCAAGTCCCTTTTGTCCGAATCTCTTAGTAATATCAGGCTCAGTATTTAACTCATTAATCACTTCACGAAGTGTCTTGATACTTTTCTCTCCCGCTACTTCTCCTGCGGCGAGTTTCATCATTTCTATAGGCGTAAGCTTGTCAGAAGGTGGCATACGAGTGAGCGTAACAGCCACAGAAAGTGCATAATTAAGGTTAGGGTCAATGTGTAATGCATCACCTGTAAAAGTAGTTTTTTCGTGGCTACCAATAGAAAACTTAGTAAGTTCTAGCTGTTGTCTATAGTTAGTATTGTGTGCCATGTAAGCAATACGGCATCTATCTACGATAGGAGCTTGCTCTTTTTCTTCTAAAAATCTACCAAATTCAGCATTGTTACTAGTGGCAACTATAAGCGTATCAAGAGGCCATTTAAAACCTTCCATTTCTATAGTTCGGTTCTGAATCACTCCAAGATAAACTTGAACAAGGTCTTTTTTATTTTTAAAAATTTCATCTGCAAAATGAATTCCCCCTCCTGCAACTCTTGCCAAAGCTCCTCTTCGGAGGTCAAAGCGATAGGGATTATTGGTATCTACAATGTGTAGTAACCGAGAAATAGATTCTTCTCCAATTAAATCAACTGCTGAAGAAGTGATTTTATCTTTAGCGGCATATTTACCCGTGAGTGTACCTCTAGATTCACTGATAGGTACAGGGAAAATCTCAATAAACTCATCCATTTTTTTTAAATCACCCTCACAGAAATTTCTTATTTCATCTAGTATGTAATCTGAGCAAGCACCAAGTGGACGATATGCATCATAAAATGTATCTATTTGAGCATCTTTTGCTCCTAGTTTAGCAAGGTATTCTTTATTAGTATCTTCCCCAAAAAGGTTCATTGCAAGCACCATAGGGTCTTCAAAGGTCTGAGACTCTATATTGGTGATTCTTCCATAGCCTCCTATTTTATCTAAATCTTTAAATTTGAAAGAAAAACGGTTGTTCCCAGGAATAGAAACAAAATTACGGTAAATCTTGCCTAGATAATCTACAAAGAAAGTCTTGCCATTGCCAGGCTCACCAATCAACACAAAAGCCATTTCGGAAGAAGAGCCTCCTTCGGCAGCATCTTTTACATAAGAGACAAAGCTATTCATCTCATCATACATCCCGATGATGTGCTTAGAACCCTGCCTAAAGACCTGAAAATCATACGTGTTTTGACCATTTACGATGACTTTTTCCATAGAGTTAGGCCCATCCAAAGTCATACGAGTAATTGCTTGAAACGCACTTTCAAACCTTCGCTTACCTGCAATGACTTCTTTGAGATGATGCGAAAGGCTTTTGATTTGTGGGTCTGTTTTTTTTATTATTTTTTCCATGAGTTAGAGGTTTTTTAATTTTTTATTAAGGATAGAAAACTAATAATTAATTATAACTAGTGGCGGATGAAAATCTAATAGCTTATACTAAGTGTCCTGAATAGCTTACCAAAATAAAAGGAGTATAGTTCCAAATATTATTTGGCTTTATTTAAGTAGCTAATTTATTAAACGTAAATTGAAAACGTAGGTAGGTCTAAGTTATTAAGTTTTTTTCGAAAAGACCAAAATTTTAACATTTAATTTAGCTAAAAATTCTTTTCATCAAAACCTTGAATAGAATCAAAATAGAATATCGATTTGAATTGTAGATATTAAGTTATCTAAATCATAGACTGTTAGTTTTTCATCTCTAATCCTCTTTACTTTCTAGTAAATTTTCAAAAATAATGACGAAAATCATTTCAATTTAAAACATAATGTATTTACTTTGCTTATCTATTTGTATTTATTCTAAATAAGGATAGTTGATTAATATTTAAAAATTAATGAAAAACTTTAATAATACTCCTTTCAGTGCTGATTTGATGTCTGTCTGTATTAATACTGCTCAGGTGATGCAGTTTCCTAGTTCGGCGTATGCTCAAGAATACCCTTGCGTGTTTAAGAAAAAATGCTGTGAGAAGTTTCGTAAAAAAGGAAAAAAACGCTGTAAAAGCTGTCCTGATAGATAAGTCTTTTCTCCCAGAAAAATTAGTTATCTTTGACGTATAAGTTTAAAGAAATTTAATTTTTAACCAAATTTAATACTGAAAATGACGGAGGTTCTTATCATAGGTGGTGGCTTGGCTGGGCTAAGTGCGGCACAAGTATTTCACAAAAAAAATATTTCATATCAACTCTTAGAAGCCGATACCCGAGTAGGTGGACGCATTAAGACTGATTTAGTGGATGGGTATCGCCTTGATAGAGGTTTTCAAGTATTGCTTACTGCATATCCAGAAACTAAAAAATACCTTGATTATGAAGCGCTCAACCTGAAGTCCTTTTATCCAGGGGCGGTGATTCTACAAGAAAAAGGCAAGACAGAAATAGGCGATCCTCTTCGCAAACCTAGCTCACTACTCAAAACTGTGTTTGCCAATGTGGGCAACATACAAGATAAAGTAAATATTTTACGGCTACGTCTTCAGCTTGGACAAGCCAGCGTAGAAGAAATCTTTGGGCGAGAGGAAATCAGCACCTTAGAAGCCCTTAAAGCCTATGGTTTTAGCAATCAAATGATTGAGCAATTTTTCAAGCCATTTATGGGAGGAATATTTCTTGAAAGTAATTTAAGCACTTCCAGAAGAATGTTTGATTTTGTGTTTAAGATGTTCTCTAGTGGAGATACTTCAGTGCCAGCCTTGGGCATGGAGGAAATCCCTAAACAAATGCTTCAAAAACTAAATCCACAGAATATTCATTTAGAAAAAGAAGTACAGTTTATCGAAAAAGGACGTGTTATCTGTAAAGGTGGTGCAGAGTATCAGGCAAAAAGAATCTTAATTGCTACCGAGGCTACGGGACTTGTGCAGCAGTATGCTCCCAAAACCAAGACAGATGCTCATGCCGTTACTTGTGTTTATTTTTATGCAGATAAAGCTCCTCTCTCCAAGCCTATTCTTATTTTAGATGCTCGCCCAGAAAGCCTTGTAAACAATGTGGCAGTGATGAGCCAAGTTTCACCAGACTATGCTCCCAAGGGCAAGGTATTGATTTCAGTGTCTATTAATGGCTTGCCGAAGCACAGCACAGAAGAATTAAGTGCCTTGATTAAGCAAACACTTTTTCCTTCATTGGGTGATAGTGTCTTGGGTTGGAGACCACTCAAAAGTTATCCTATCCGATATGCACTCCCTAATCAGACCCAAGTAAATGGAAAAATAGAAGCAGAGAAAATAAAACTGCGAGAAGACTTATACCAAACAGGTGATTTTCTCCTCAATGGCTCTATCAATGCCGCTATGCAAGCAGGAAGAGAAAGTGCGGAAATCATCGCATCAAGTCTTTAATAAATGAGGTTTTAGAGTGATTTCTATCTTGCCTGAAATTTTAGCATAGCTAAAAATCTAGGTTCAATTTTCATTTCTTGAAAAATTCTTTATATTTTAGCTTAGTGAATAAAGATAGTTATGATATTTTCATTTTGCGTAATACTGTTTAAGTGAAGACACTTGAGTTAGACTAATATTGGTGAAAGCGTCTTCGCTTGCACCTTTACAAACAAAGTCGTAGCAACGTTTAATGAAATATTTTTTTTCTTCTTACATTTCACACCGTTTAACATTTACAAAAACATTTAAGATTATGCCTGGAACTGAATTATTTGGAGCAGAGGAGCGCAAAGAAGTACAAGATGTACTAGATACAGGAATATTATTTCGCTACAACCACGACGAACCCCGCCAAAACCATTGGAAATCACTTGAATTTGAAGCTGAAATCGCCAAACTTAATGGCGTAAAGTATGCACACACTTGCACAAGTGGTTCCACTGCCGTAGCTATCGCTATGGCTTGCTGTGGAATCGGTGCAGGGGATGAAGTAATTGTACCTCCTTTCACTTATATTGCTACTGTAGAAGGTGCTTTTCTAGGAGGAGCATTGCCTGTCTTTGCCGAAATAGATGAGACACTTTGTCTTAGCCCAGAAGGAATACGCAAAGCCATTACGCCTAAAACAAAAGCCATTGTACTAGTACACATGTGCGGCTCTATGGCTAAAATTGATGAAATCTTAGAAATCTGCAAAGAACATAACTTACTCCTCATCGAGGATACTGCACAAGCCTTAGGAGGAACCTACAAAGGAAAACCTTTGGGTACTTTTGCTCCGATGGGTTGTTTTTCTTTTGATTTTTTTAAGATTATTACCGCAGGAGAAGGAGGTGCTATCATCACCAATGATAAAAAACTCTATGACTATGCACATCAGTTTTCTGACCATGGGCATGACCATATCGGAGATAACAGAGGCGAAGAGCAGCACCCTATCATAGGGTTTAATTACCGAATGGGAGAACTCAATGCAGCAGTAGGCTTGGCTCAGATTCGTAAAATGCCTTATATCTTATCACAACAACGTAAGCATAAAGCTGTATTAAAGGACTGTTTAGCACAGTTTCCGGAGATAAAATTTCGTGAGATTCCTGATGAGGCAGGTGATGCTGCTACTTTTATGGATTTTTTCTTGCCCGATGAAGCTACTACACGCCAAGTGGTCAAAGCACTTAAAGGAGCAGGCTTGGCAGGGGTTCAGTATTGGTATGACAACAATTTTCATTATATCAAAAACTGGCACCACATCAAAGAAATGAAAACCATTGCTAAGGTACACTGGCAAACCGTAGAAAATCCACCTCAAGATTTTAAAACCATGAGATTGCCTAAATCTGATGACATCATCAGCCGCTTGATTTCTATGGTGGTGCGTGTAACTTGGACAGAAGAAGAACTCAAAACTTTGACTGATAAAATCACTGAAGTACTCAATACAGTTTTGAAAAAAGAAAAAGTATAAATCATAAAAGGGTTTTACTCTCCGTAAAACTCTTTTTTTACGAAATTTTTATCTCTTTGATGATGTTTTCAAGTTAAGATAAATAGTAATAAGTGATGAGTTATAAATGATGAGTGATGAGTTATTTTATTAAAATATTGCTAAGTACATGACAAAAAATAAGTTTAGCTTTTTTGGAACACAGATGACACAGATGACACAGATTTAGTGGATTCATACGGATTTTTATCTGTGATTCATCCGTCAAATCCGTGTTCCAATAAAATGTCATGTATTCAGAAAATATTGATAATCAGTTTTTATAATAATATCAAAATGCGAACTAATTTTTATCATTTACTTATTAAAATAATCACTTCCTAATTGAGATTAAAACTAATAGGAATAGACATCTGAACCCTTACAGCACGACCTCTTTGTTTACCAGGTTTCCAAGTAGGAGCATTTTTTAGCACTCGGATAGCTTCTTCATAACAGCCTCCACCGATACCTTTCAAAACCTTTATATCCGTAAGTGTACCATCTTTCCCTACTACAAAATGCATAAATACTTTTCCTACTATACCTTGTCTGCGAGCTAGGCGAGGATATTGGATGTTTTTGCTAAGGTATTTATAGAAGCTTTTGATGCCTCCCTCTGGCTCAGGTTGTTCTTCCACAATTAGAAAGATACCTCCATCATCCTTTGGTTCTACAATTTGGGTGTGATTAAAAGTAGGCATTTTGGTTGAATGCTTATCAGTAGGTTTTGAAGTATCTGTGGAGATAAGGTCTTCGATGATTTCTTCTATTTTTTTATTTTCATCTTCTGACTCTACGATTACAGGGTCTTTGGAAATAGACTTAGGCATTTCCTTGGTCTCTTCTATGATAGTAGGTGGCTCTAAGATAAAAGTAGGAGTAGCTTCCACGGTCAAGTCTATTTGCTCAAAATCATCATAAAAACGCCACTCGAAAGCAGTCATCACAAATAATAAACTCATAATAAGTCCTAGATGAAAGAATACGGCTCTCTTGCGGTGGACATCTTTTTGGGGTTGTTTGTTCTTTTCCATTTTGTATAATTTTTAAAGTAAAATAAAAGTTTATACAAATATAACTAAAAAACTAGATAAACAACTAATTTTTTAGTTAAAATACATGAAATTTAAGTTTTTGGCTTTTCTTAATGTCTTATGAGTAATTTTTTTCAAAATAATAATACTCAGTTAGGTTAAGTAAGCTACTTATTATCAGACTCTTACGAGCTGATAACCAATCTCTTACTTAGAGATATTTGATGCAGTATCATATAACAGTAATAGTGTCATATTTCTGTTTTATACTAGAGTGGCATCATCATTTTTCGGGAAAGAGAAGTTATCATACTTCCCAATTTATCACTCAAAGCCCCTCGCTTCTAGTGCATCTGACAAGATATCTGAATGATCAAAAGCCATTTCTTTTATCTGACTTATCTTAACCCACTCTGCACGAGTAGCATCATCTGCAGCTTCTACTTTACATTCAGACATGGCTATTACTGCCATAAATGCTGCAGAAACCGTCCAGCCTCGTGGGTCTCGCCCTGGCTTGCTATACACGCCTAATAGCTTGGAAGACAAGGTATTATCTACACCAGTTTCTTCTTTGAGTTCTCTCAGGACAGCAAGTTCTACGGTTTCACCCGCATCTACAAATCCACCTGGGAAAGCCCACTGACCCGCAAAAGGCTCGTGAGCACGCTCAATCAGTAACACGTGGTGTATTTCTCCTTTTTCATCTTTTCCAAATATGACGCAATCAACCGTCAATGCAGGGCGGGGATATTCGTAAGTATGTGACATTTTTTAGAGATTTAGTTTTGAAAGCTCATATTATGAATATTTTACCAAAGATAACCATGACCTTATAAAAATTATGTTAAATATTAAAAAAGTTATTTTTAATAAGGAGTTCATCAAAATTAGTTTGTATTTCAATTATGATATAAACAATTGATTATCATCATCTTACTAACAAAACTTATCACTTATCACTCATCACTCATTAGAAATTAAGGTTTGATGATTTTGGAATAATAAGATGGATCCGATTATAGGCTTATAAGATTTACACTCTTCACAAAAAAATAGCTTGACATTCCTGATTCCTCT
>JBBRUH010000111.1:0-13629 GCA_038248005.1 Cytophagales bacterium
AATAAGCACCTACGACACCTTCTGCTCCTGTTTTCCACGATTCATCAAAAGATGAAAAATAAAACACAGGTATATCTTCATTAGAAGACCACATTTGGGTATTGATAAAGTAATTTCTTGCACCTTCGTCTGAGGGAACAGCTCCTCTTAAACTTTCACCATGGCTAGGCCATCCAGTTTCGGTAATAATTACCTCTTTGCCATTACCTGCTGCTTTGGCGTGTTGATACATTTGCTTCATGTGATTCAGTGAATCTTCAAAAGAGCAGCCTTCCCAAAAGGGATAACAATTACACAAAATTACATCACAGACTTCTGTGATATTCGGACATTTTGAAAACTCATAATAAGCATCTACATACCCAACTTGTACATCAGGAACTTCAGCTTTTACTAATTTTATAAAATCAATTAATGCTTCTTCGCCTAAATCTTTTCGGTACATCACTTCATTGCCCACTGCCGCAATATCCACATAGCCTTCTTTTGCCAGTTCTATTAATCCAGCTATTTCTCGTTGGTTAATTTCATCATCTTTGCCTAGCCAAGCTCCTACTAAGGTTTTTATGCCCATTTCTTTGGCAACTTTTGGGATAAATTCATTTCCTTCGGTGCAAGAAAATGAACGCACCCATTTGGTATAGGGTTTTATGATTTCCATACGCCGCCTTACTTGTGCTTCTGAGATGATATCACCAGGTTGTTGCCCATCTTCATATAGACTAAAACAAAAACCATGAGTACCCTTTTGGAGAGTTTCTGCAAATAAATTATTTAATGCTTTTTCCGATTCGCCTTCTACAAAGCTATGGATGTGCTGTGTATCGGTTTTGAAAACAAGAGGACTAGCTTCATTTCTAAATGACATAATATTAATTTTAAAATTTAAACTTTTTTTCCTAAATAAAATACAACCAAATAAAAATAAACTAATCACTAGTAATCAATAGCTCACTAAGGTTGTGATTTTCACTAAATATTTGTTTTGTAGAACTGATATTGTTGTTTTAGCCTTTATAAAAAAAGACCAAAACAATAGAGATTATTACAATGTTTTTTTACTGTACAATACTGTTCAAGCGAAGATGCTTGAACGAGGTAAACAATTGGTGCAAGCGTCTTCGCTTGCACCTCCACAAATAAAATCATAACAATATTTAATAATCATAACCTTTATATTCTTAAGTAATTATGGTTTTCTCATCGGTATATTTTAGGGTTTCATTTTTATCCCAAATACCCCAACGCTGACCAATATCTCCTTCATTACGTACTTTCCAAGACTCATCAAACGAAGAGAAATAGAATAGTTCTACATCATTCTTTTTGCTCCAATTATTGATATCAATGAAGTATTTCATTACATTGGCTTTGGAAGGCACAGCTTGGTTTATAGCTTTGCCTTGACTTGGCCAACCCGTTTCTGTTACGATTACTTTCTTATTTTTAGAAAACTTAGTTACGAAGGCATGCATTTTTTGCAAATAAGTAGAGGCTTCTGCGATGTCATAACCTTCCCAGAAAGGATAACAGTTGGCAAGAATCACATCACAAGCATCTGCTAGTTCAGGATATTTGCTAAATTGATAATACGTATCTACACATCCTACTGGGATATTCGGAATAGCTTTTTTTACCCGATTGATGTAGCCAATTAGCTCATCTTTGGATAATTCCTCTCTAAGGAGTACCTCATTACCTACTGCCGCTATATCTACTTGCCCAGCTTTGGCAAGTTCAATCAAAGTATTGATTTCTCTTTCGTTCCTTTTTTTATCATTACTTATCCAAGCCCCTGCCATAGTTCTCATACCCATTTCTTTGGCAACTTTTGGAATAAGCTCATTTCCATCAGTACACGAAAAAGATCTTACCCACTTGGTGTAGGGTTTAATGACTTTCATTCGTTTGCGGATTTGCTGCTCACTAAGAATATCTCCGATGGTTTGCTCTTCTAGATAAGGGCTGAAGCACATTCCGTGTACATTATCACCCAAAGACTCAGCAAAAATAGACTGTATGTCTTCTTCGCTTTTATTTGAAAAATCCATGGTTACTGAGGTATCAATGGCGAACTCCTCATTGGTTAGTAAATCAAAATTACCATCTTGATAATAAGATGAGCCTGTAGGCTTGCTCTTACGTCTTTTCAATTCAGCACTAATCTCTCTAGCACGGGTTTCATCCAAGTCATAATTCCACATTACCGCTATCGCAATCAGAGTGCCTACAATAGGTACACCCGAATAAAAAAGCCTCAAGCCAATGAGGGTTGCTTCGGGTTGGGGGTTAACAGCTGCATTAAAACCAACAACATCAAGGATGATACCACTCAAAGCACCAGCAATGGCAAGACCAAACTTGACCATCCACCAATAGATAGCTCCAAAAACTCCTTCTCTGCGTTTGCCAGTATGCAGTTCGTCTAAATCTATCACATCAGAAGTCATAGACATCATCAGGGTAAATAAACTCCCAATCCCAAAGGAGAAGAACGGTAAGGCAAAAATGAACATATAGGGCTTACCAGGGATAAACAAAAACCATAATAGGATATACCCTATAATAGAAATCCCTTGTGATATAAGAAAGGCTTTTTTCTTGCCTATAATTTTTGACATACTTGCTACTATTGGGATTACTGCAAAGGTGGTTACCAAAGCACCCAAACTACCAAAAAGAGGTATCCAAATACCAGCCGCTTCAGCATTTCCATTAAAGAGGTAGTGAACTACAATAAAGAAGGAAAAAGCAGCAACAGTATTGAAGGCATTGAAAATAAAGAAAGTAGATATACAAAGTTTTCTGAAAGGGACAGATTGAAAGGCTTCTTTAAAACCAGCTAAGATTTCTCCCAGACTACTCCCAATAGTTTTGACGGTTAAAGGGGAGTAATTTTCATTGAGCGTAGATTTGCTTTTGATAAAAATGGCAGGCACCATAGCGAATAGCATACAAGCGATTCCAACCCAAATAGCCAACTCTCGGGTGGCTGCTTCTGCAGTCGGAAACCATGCTGGGTCATACATTATTACCCAAAACCAAGGAGCAATGACCCAAGCCCACTGTCCTATCCATTGGGAAACAGCCATAATATTGGTGCGCTCATGAAAATCATCGCTCATTTCGTAGCCCATTGCCACATAAGGGACACTGAAAATCGTCAGCCCCAAATAGAATACAAAAGACCAAAGCAGGAAGTAGGTGAAGTTATAATTAATCCCACTTTCTTTAAAAAGTTGCCACATTACCACAAAAGAGATTCCCATGATGATGGCTCCTATGAAAACATACTGCCTTCTGCGTCCCCATTTCGATTTCGTATTATCAGAAATAAAACCCATAATCGGGTCAGTTAAAGAATCGAAAATTCTGGGTAAAAAATAAATCAAACCTAACATCCAACCTGGAAAGTTAAGATCTTGGATTAATACGACCATAAATATTCCGAGTATAGCAGGGAACATTTGGTTGGCCAGCATTCCTATACCGAATGCTACTTTTTGCCCAAAGGGGACTTTGCCACTTGCAGTTACTGTGCTTGTTTCCATTTGTATGTTTTTTTAGGTAATTTTAGATAGTATATTAGTTAAGGTGTAATGATTAGGGTCTGAATTGCCTGAGCATTTATGTTGATAGCTATCTGTTTTTCCCCAAGTTGCACACTAACAGATGCTGCTTTTTCGCTTTGATTGAGGAGTACTACTGCGATAGAACCATCGGGGTTTTGTGCTGCTGTAGCCATTAAATTCTTATCTGAATTTTCGAAACCTATGCGTACAGCACCAGGGCGGATAAACTTGCTGAAGTGTGCCATTACATAATACAGTGGTGTAAGATATACTTCGTCTGCTTCGGGGTCAACAATTACGGGTGCTACACACCAGTTTTTAAACCAATTGGGACCGCCTTGTTTATCCAAGACCATGTTCCAATCTACCCAACCATCTACTTGGTTATTGAGGCAACCGATAATATCTCTGGCGTAACGATAGGTAGGTACATATTTTGGGTGTAGGTGTTTTTCTTCCTCACTTGCCCAATCCCAACCCCAATCGGTAGCTTCTTTACTCCAATACCAAGCATCATCTTTCCAGTGTGGTATTTCTGAATCAACACAAGCTTCGGTTTGGATGAGGTATTTGTCAGGGGCTTTGTTGTGAGCATATTGTAAATCTTCGGGGAAATAGTCATAAGTGCTTTCGTACCAGTGAATGGCAGTACCCGCAAAATATTTTGAGGATTGTGCATCACGATACATTTCATCTACCCACTCCTTCAGCCCTGCTCTGTTTTGGTCATAGCCTAATATTTTTATATCTCCATAACCATCTTTTTCTAATTTTGGGCCTAAGAAATCTTGCACAAAGTCGGTCATTTCTTTGGGTGAATATAACATGCTTTCCCAATTATTACCGTTTCCGTGAGGTTCATTTTCTACGGTAAGCCCCCATATTTCTATGCCTTGTTTTTTATATTCAGTCAAGTATTTTGAGAAAAACAAAGCCCAAGCCTCACGGTATTCTGGAAGTAGTTTTCCTCCAACCCAAGCATTGTTATCTTTCATCCATGGGGGAGCTGTCCAGGGAGAAGAAATGATTTTGAAACCATCTTTAGAGATTCTTTGGGCATCTTTAATCATGGGGATCAAATCGTCCATATCTTCTTTGATGCTAAAATTTGTCAAGGCTGTGTCACCAGGGACAGGTGCATAAGAGTATTGCCCTAAAGAAAAATCACAAGAGTTGATATGGGTTCTGGTAAGAGAATAATTCGCTCCTTCTTCGCTAAAATAGGCGTTTAAGACTTTTTCTCTATTTTCTTTACCTAGTTTATTGAGCAAGTAGGCAGAACTCTCAGTAAAAGACCCTCCAAAACCTGTTATTTTTTGAAATTTCTCCTCAGGGTTTAGTTTAATCGTAATTGAACTATCTGCTGCTTGGGAGCTTTCTTCTATTTTGCTTAGTTGGTTACCACTTGCAGAAGTTTCATATATTTCTACTGTCAAGGCTTTTTCTTCTTGTTCTTGTTTTTGAGGAGATTGACAATTCATCATCAGAAAGTTTAGTGTTACAATCAATGCAATGTTTAATTGCGAGGTATTGAGTAGGGATTGATATTTTTTCATTTTTGATTAGTTATTTTTTTTATTTTCTTGGAGGAGAAAGTACTTGATTCAGAAGTTCTTGGGATTCACCCTCATACGTTTTTTTGATAGCGTTTCCGTCCCGTGTTAAATTTTCAAAAACTCCTTTATCCACTAAATCCCAAACCACCCATTTTGCTTTTCCATCTACTGTAAAAAGTCCAAAATGATTTTCAGAACCACCAGGGTTTGCTGCATCTTTCCATATTTCATCAAATGCTTCAAAATAGAAGCAAGAGATTCCGTTTTCGTTTGTCCAATTTCTCATCTTTTTATAAAAGATACCAGATTTGTATTCGTCTGTTGCTTTTGAACCTTCATTACCATACAAGTCATTGGCAGAACTAGCCCAGCCCGTTTCGCCAAAATGGATGGGTTTTTTTACCCCAAGACCTTGCATATATTTTTTTACTGCTTCATATTGCGTAATAGCATATTGTAAAGCTTTTTCCATTGCCAAGTCAATCTGTTCTTCTTTTGACTTTTTGCTTTCCTCTTCATTTAATCCCCAAAAAACAGGGTTATAATGCGTATCATGCATAGGATAAGTATGCATAGAAATATAATCAACAGATTGGATGAGTTCGTTTAAATCTGTTACGTGGTACTCATCTGAGCCACCTCCCCAAGAGGCAAAGTTATCAGAACTTGTAATCCACAAATCTTTGGATAGTTCTCCTTGTTTCTTTAAATCTTGAAGATGCTTTACCCATTTTAAGATAATATAAGGCTGTACATAATAGCCACTAGCCCACTTTACCATGGCCTCATTTCCTACTGCAATTACTTTTATTATTTCAGGATATTTTTTAGCTAATTCTACGGCGTGTCCTATTTCTGTTGCATTTCTTTCACTTTCTTCATAGTGATTGGGTTCAAATCCTGTCCAAGCATTCTTACAGTCAATCCAAGCCCCAAGCATCACATACATTTCAAATGTTGGGTCTTCTTTATTCAGTTCATCTATTACTTTCAGAATATTGTTTACTTGTGCCAAATGAACATTGTAAGTTCTAATAATTTTTATCCCCATTGCCGAAAGAATTTTCATATCTTCTTTTAGTTGGGCAATGGTTGGCTGAACTCTTCGGCTTTGGGTACGATAACCACCATAAGATATAGCAGTATAATCAGGGTTTCCTAATATTTGCGAGGCATTTGTATTTTTTCTTATTTGTTTCATTGTATTGCAAGACTGAGCAGTAATGATAATTAAAAAGAGTACTAATATTTTTGGTAAACTTTTTATACGCCAATTTTTTTAAATTAATTTTCCGCTATCTATTTTTACTTTTATCAATCTTATTTTTCCGTTTCGTTTGAATACGTTTTCAGAGTCTTCTTTATTTAGGAATAATTGGTTGTATTTTTTTGAAGATTGTTGTTCATCAAAAATCTCAATACTTTCCTCATCAGACATTTCGTAAATTACTGGAACTTTACACTTTGTGAAAAACAAAGCATTCTCAGGTACTTGCATTTCACGTTTTTCACCGTTTACATCAAAAAAATCAACAGATTCTCCTTCTGACAAAAATTCTTCTTTTCGTAATAATTGTGGTTGGAAATGAAGTTCTCCCTCTTTTATGAAAATCCCCAATTCACCAAATCTACTCAGAATGTCTTCTTTTACCTGCCCTGTCATACCAGGCTGTTGTGCTCCCTTGCTAAATGGCGTGTGAGAGTAAGGAGTAATAGGAAATGCTCCATACAATTCGGGAGATTTATGGACACCAATGCCATCATTGGTTTGATAATAATGTGCTATCAATTTCTGTATCGTTTCTTTATCAGCATTTTGTGCAATGGCTTGCAGACAAGCTTCTTGCACAGCTAACAATAGCTTAGATACCATGTGCCAATAGATAGAGCCTAATCCTTCATAGCCATAAAATGTACCTGACCTACCCGTAAATTCTTTGTGATTAAATACCTCTTCAAAAATATTGAGCATTAATCCTTTATCAGTTTTTACTAGGGGCTGATATTTTTCATCCAGATTATCCAATGCCTCACTTAAATCACCAGCATTTTTAAAATTCCCATTGAAATGAAAACCTCCTTTTACATCTTTTTCGGCAATTAATGTACTGCCTTGTTCTGATAGTTTTGCTAACAGTGCCGAACTTTCAAATAATGCTTTTGGAATATTATTTCTCTGTAAAAAACCAGGGAGTTTTTTGTTAGGATATAAGATATAGCTGTTTTGATCTTTTCTATACAAAGAGCTGCTTCGCAGAGCGTCTAGCACTTGTAAATTTTCATTGGCAGAAAGGTAACCAGAGCTTAAAACTGCTACTTGTCCTTCTAGCATTTCACTCAAATAAGTAATGGCGATACCATTTCCCTCGTAGCTCATCAAATTATACGCATGGTATAAATAATCTTTTCGTTGATTGGCATTGATAGAATGTTCTAAAAACCCAAGTGCCGTTTCTACAAATTTTGATACCTCATCAGTAGAAATTATTTTCTTCTCACCACTAAAACTATGCTCATAGATATTTCCTCTGTATTGGCTAGCAGCATTGCCTAGTTCATCGGTGATTTGTTTTCTTAGTGCATCATTAATTGGTGCAGAAAGTACGGAGGCATGTTTGGTGAAAATCTCTGCCATTTGCACCAAAAATAATTGTAGTTCTGACGAAACTTCAATGTCTTGTACTTTTGCATTTTGCAAAATAGGTTGGAAGAACTTCAAAAATCTTCTCAGATAATAAAGTGTAACCATAGAAACTCCATTGCCTACCAAAGCATTGTTGGCATCATTCCATTCAGGTCTTTGGGTGTTCATCCAGATACCGCCTTCGGGTATAAAATTGGATAATTTGCTCAGAAGTGTTGCAAGGATTTTTTCTGCAAAGTTTACACGGTGTATCTCCTCTTTTTTATTGATGAGCAATGAGCCATCAGCCCCCATTGTTTTTATACGCTCACGTATTTGCTTTTCGCTATCGTGTGCAAATACAATTGTATCTTTGGGGTTTTTTACAATATCAAGGTAAGGTTTTATTCGGTAAGGCACATTAGCATACACAAAATCATTTTTAGTCAGAAGGTTTTCAATAGTTCCTGACTCTTTTTGCTCGGCAAACTCTAAGAACTTTAAGAGGTAAATAATTTGGTGATCACCCCAATAGCCTATATATGACCAAGGGTTATCAGGTTCAATGGTTTCCCAGTCGAAGCCGTCTTTGGTAACTCGGTAAGGGTTATATCCATCAAATGTAGAAGCATTCAGAAATTTATACACCATTCCTTCAATAAAACTTGGGTAGGAGTGTACCAATGCTTCCCAATTCTGAAATATATCACGCCAATTGCCTTGATAATCTAAAATTTTTGAGCCATCAATTTCACTTCTTGTATTGATGGAAAACTGGTTCCAAGGTCGGCTTGGGTCGCCATGTCTTCGGCTGAATTTTAAAGGTAGATATTCTATTGCCAGTCGTATAAAATCAGTATTGCCAGATTGTTGTGCGATATTTTTCAACTCAAAAACAGAAAAAACTTCCTTAAGCTCACTTAAGGAAGTTTTAGAATTTTCAAAAATGCTCTTATTGGCTTTTTTCAAATAGGCATTAAAGTCTTGTTTTTCAATTTGATAATTGTTGTCAAAAATCCCTCCTCTCATGATATTGAATAATACATTAGAGAAGTGTCTTGTGTCTTTTAGGTCGTCTGCTGTGTATTGCAAGGCATCAGAACTAGCATTTAGCTCGGTTAAGCGTTGTGTTCCTAAATCTATATCTTGTATAATTTCATCTACTAATTGCTTATTATTTTTAATTTCTTCATTCAAGGCAATTACGCCAGATTGAGTCTGATTTACATTGGCAAGAATCATCCACTGTTTTTCTTTACCAGCTTCAAGGGTACAATTACTTGCTATAAAATAAGCACCTTTTTCGCCTTTTATATCCTCTTCTTGTGTAGGTGTTTCTCCTTTTCTAAAATCCTGAAGTTGATTTGAGGAAAGTAAATAAGTAGGATTTTGTAAGCCCAAACTCCACACTACATTTGCTTTGAGTGCTTCACTTGGTTCTGCCTTATCTACAATAATGGCACTTAGAGCAAATAATGCCAAGCCTGTTTCTGCCACTAATTCTGTGCGTTTGTAAGCATCTACAAGGTTACTTGTGGTGGCTTGCAAATCACTTGGTACACCATAAGGCATAATGTTTTGCAGACCATCTACAAATGATACTTCCAGCGTTTCACTAGAAATATTCACTAATTTTGATTGCTTTACAAAACCATAAATATTGCTTGAATTCCATTCGTATTGAAAACTTAAACCAATATCCTGATTGATTTCTTCGAAAATGACTTTGTTACCAAACTTATTTTGGTAAAGATTTCTTTTGATTGAAAAACTTCCTTCACTACGAATTGAAAAGGGTTCCCAAAGGATTTTTTTTCCATTTTTAGAAACATGAAGAATTGTTTTGCTTCCTGTAACTTCTGCTGTATCTGTTATTTTGTCATCTGTGTAATAAGGAAACAAGGCAAATTCTGCATTCTTTCTTCCTGCACTAATACCACCATTACTTGATACAAATAGCCAGTGATTAGAATCGCTAACAATACTCATAAAAAATGGACGTATTGAATGTACGTTTGGGATTTTGTAAAAAATCTCTCCGTTTAGCTCAAGACTTTGTAATGTATCCATGGTTGTTTGTTGCATTTTTTTTAAATATATAAAGGATAAAAAAATTATTGTTGTATTCTGTAAATTTATATAGGTGAAAGTAATTTTTAGTTTGTCAAATGGAACTTTGATTTATGTTCATTCATAAACTAAGCACTTGCATTCTTTCAATACCAAAAATCAGTTTCACTTTAGTATAAAACTATATTTACTCATACACTTTTACATACTCTATGTACATAGATTGTAGAAAAGGTGTGTTTGAAATTAAATTATTACGATATTTTTATATTGTCTAATGCCGTTTAAGCGAAGACGTTTGAATGAGTTAAATGGAGGTGCAAGTGTTTTCACTTGCACCTCCATTAATAAAATCGCAATAATTTTATTGATTTTTAAATATTTTTTTATTGCACTTTTAAAGATACATTATCTATGTAGATGGTACCAGTTGTTGGGGGACCACCACCAACTAACTCTATTAAGAGGGATAGTCCACCAGCAACATTAGCTGCATTTGCTGGAGTTGTAAATGTTAAAGTTCTTGGTGTCCAAGTACCTGGCACAGATCCGTCTCCAGGTATAAGAAAGTATGGAATTGCTCCAATACTAGAACCTTCTGCTGCTTCAGCAAATGCTGCTACTTTAAATACAGCACCATCGGCAACTGGATCAGCAGCATCTTGTCGTATATCAAATTTTACTACATATACCGTATTAGGTAGGATACTTCCAACACCAAAGCGTGTTTGCTTGATACCAGGATTACCTGCTGGTGCAGTTTTTATTCGTGCAGAGTTAGTACCACCATTATTGACATCAGATACAATCGTAACAGACGTATTGCCCTGATTCACTATAAGCTCCCAGCATCCTGCATTGGTTTCAAAACCGCCATCCACTATAAAATCACCTGCTGGAGGTGCTGGACAGTCGCTGTTACCGCTGCCAATGGTATGGAAGTAAATATTATCTAAATAGACATTACTTGCACCATCACCACCATCAAATTTCAGTTGAATCACTGCACTTAAATTAACAGGGGTAAATGCTGATAATGCTATATCTATACTATTCCATCCAGAGGTAGGTACAGTCAGTGTGTAAGGCGTCTCAGTACCGTTACTTATAAGGAACACTCTTAATACAGAAGCATTAGATGAATAATAATCAAGGTGTAAGAATTCGTAGGTAGATGCATTTATACTGACACCATCACCTCCTATATCTACCCCTTGATAATTAAAAGTTGCATAACTTAGGGTATTATTTCCCACGATGGTGGTTTGTGTTGCATCCGTTGATTGTCCCCAGTCGGGGTCAAAGTTTGTATTAGCAACATTAGTATAAGTATCGCTGAATACAGAAAGCACATCCGATGCTGACTGAGTAGGTATTGGAGCTGCTGTAATTGGTGTAATTGGTTGGGGAGCTTCTGCTTCTCCGTAGAAATAGACATTGTCTATATACAAATTAGATAATGTAGCAGAAAGTACCATTTGTGCCAGATTTGTTGTGGAACTAAGTCCTGTAAAATCAGAAAGTGGAATCTCTAAACTTATCCAATTTTCAGAGGATAACGAAGAACTGCTAATAGTAATTTCGTGACTTGAGTCATCACCTCCGCTAAATACACCATTAGCACCAAAGTCAATCAAAAGTACTTCAAACTCACTTCTTTCGCTGATAGGATCTGGTGTCCAAATATCTATGTGTAAGGTACTCATGTTAGAAATATCCACAGGAGATGTTGAAAATTCAACGCGTGCAAAGTTTAGATTACTGTAACGTATTACATCGTCTCCTTCTACTTGAATAAAAAACTCCTCTGTTGTTGAAGATTCCCTAGGAGCATTCCAAGTGTCTATAATCTCATTTGTATAAGCATTACTGTAAAGTGATTTTACATTAATTGTGTTTCTTTCAGGAGGAACTGGAGCCACTACGGAGGGTACAGGAAAATCAATTGTTATTTCATCTTCTTTACAACCTAGGATGAGTAATAAAGTAAGAAAAAATAAGCTTATCTTGGATATTAAACTATTAATTTTTATCATAATAAGATAATTTTTTGTGTTTTGAATTATATTTAAGTCTAGAAATAGACACATCTCGATATACATTAGGTAATGTAGCAGAAAGTGTCATTAATATTAAGTTTGATCTAGAACTGAGTCTAGTGAAATCAGAAAGCAGTATAGCTAAGTTTATCTAATATGATAAAGGAGCAAAGTGAACTTTGGAGCTTTTTCTTTCTGTTTGGAGCTTTTTTAGATTTTGTAAAAGACTTCTTCTTTTACTACTATATCTTGTAGATTTTAGAATAAGGAAGTCAAATAAAGAGGCATTAATAAATCTCCGAAAGTATAAAGCTTTCGGAGATTTGATATATAATGAAATTATATCTGCTTATACACTCTTACATAATCTATGGACATAGATTGTGGAAAAGGTGTGCCTGAGACTGGAAATCCAACAAAAGTTCCACCTACTGCTACATTAAGCAACATGTAAAACGGCTTATTAAATACCCATTCCCCATTAGCATCACTAGGTGTAATTCTTTTGTACAAGAAGTCATCAACAAAAAAATCAATGTAGTCTGCTCCCCACTCTATAGCATAGACATAATAGCCAGTATCAAAGCGACCATCAGTAAGTCCATAAGATTTTGTGATGGCATTACCACCAGAATAACCAGGCCCATGTATGCTACCATAAGTAATGGCAGACTGCTGACCTTTTTGCTCCATGATGTCAATTTCTCCAGCTTGGGGCCAGTTTACCTCGTCTATATTACCTCCTAGCATCCAAAACGCAGGCCATATACCAACACCCGTAGGTGTTTTTATTCTTGCTTCAAAACGGCCATATTGTTGCTCAAATAATCCTTTTGATTTAATTCTTCCAGACGTATAATTTGGGCCAGGTCGTCGTATTGCGGTGATTACTAAGTTTCCATCTCCATCTATTCCGACATTATCAGTATTATTGGTGTAAGACTGGAGTTCCTGATTACCCCAGCCTCCTGCACCTAAATCATAGACCCAGTTGGCTGGATCAGGAGCTGACCCAGCAGCTCCCTCAAATTCATCACTCCAAACCAGCTCCCAATTTCTTTCGGGCAAAGTTTGTACGGGTTCTATTTCACAGCCCATTAGCAACAGCAGCGAGCCTATGCTTGCAAAGATTATATTTTTACTACCTATTCTCATTATAATATTTTTATTGATTGATTTTAAAATGTTTTCTTATTGAGCTCTTAGAGATACATTATCTATGTAGATGGTACCAGTTGTTGGGGGACCACCACCAACTAACTCTATTAAGAGAGATAGTCCACCAGCAACATTAGTTGCATTTGCTGGAGTTGTAAAGGTTAAAGTTCTTGGTGTCCAAGTACTTGGCACGCTTCCTTCTGCACCTATAAGCTCATGTCTAACAGCTCCAATACCAGAACCTTCTGCTGCTTCAGAAAATGTTGCTACTTTTAATACAGCACCATCAGCAACTGGATCAGCAGCATCTTGTCGTATATCAAACTTTACCACATAGGTCGTATTAGGTAGGATACTTCCAACACCAAAGCGTGTTTGCTTGATAGCAGGGTTAGCTGCTGGAGCAGTTTCTATTCGAGCAGAGTTAGTTCCACCATTATTGACATCAGATACAATCGTAACAGACGTATTGCCCTGATTCACTATAAGCTCCCAGCATCCTGCATTAATTTCAAAACCACCATCCACTATAAACTGACCTGCGGGAGGTGTAGGGCAGCCACTGGCTGAGCCTTTGAAGAAGTAGATATTATCTAAGTAAACATTTTTGC
>JBBRUH010000112.1:0-13573 GCA_038248005.1 Cytophagales bacterium
TACCAGTCAAAAGTCCAAGGTGCATAATAGTGATTTGTACCTCTTATATTAGAAAATAGAGTAAAAGAAGATTAGTTTTGCAATTATCACAAAACAACACCAATCCAAACCTTTACTTTGATGGCAAAATTACTACAATCACTTGTCATAGACGAATCAAAGTACTTGAAATACTTAATGGAGGACAATGTATATGAATTTGAGGAGTCTTTGTATTAATTTGTTATGAGCCATATTTATGACAAATCAGCTAGTCATTTCATAGAGAAGGTCTTGAAAAGTAAGGCTTTTGTGCACAAAATGTCAGCTTTGGCATCTTCTCAGAGGATAGGAAAACTACAAATCTGCAAGACTAGTCTTTTTAAAACCTATATCAATTTAGACAATAATATGCTGTGAACACTCTCTCCAACAACAAATCTCCTTAAAACTTAAAAATCTTAGAATCATCATCTGGTTTATCTATATCAAAAAGGCTTGTACCCATCTCAGCGAGCATCTTCTTCCAGCGAGGGGTAAATTCATTTTCAGGTAAATCGTTCAAATCTTGATAAATAGGTAATTTGAATTCAAAAATACCCTCACTGCTTGTCGTTTCTGCTCCCAAACGCTTTAAGCGATTCATAAAACGATAATTTTCCACGAGCATGCTACCCGTAAAAAACTCAATGCCATGTGTCTGTGCCAGCAGATACATCAGCCCAAGCAAAGCCGTCCCTATTCCTTTGCTTTGGTATTCATCCAATATAGTTAGGGCTATCTCTGCACAATTAGGGCAAGTCTCTACTCTGATAAATCTACCAACACCTATGCCTAAATCTGGATTTTTTTCGGAGTCTAATGCTCCCCAAGCTACATGATTAAGCTGATCTACATTGGTAAGGTATTCCAATTGATTTTCACTGATTGTATTGAGATAGCTAAAAAAACGGCTATGCCGAGATTCTGGCGAAAGTAGTTTAAATCCTTCTTTGAACTTTGATTTATCTTCTGATAGAACAGTTCTCAAAACAATATCTAACCCACTATGCAAGCTATAAGAAATTTGATGTTGATAAGGTTGCATTTTTTAAGAATTAATCTTTTATTTTGACTTGTGTTTAAATTATAACAAAAAATTTGATTTTTTGCTTTTCTAAGTCCAAAAAAATGATAAATAATGTATTTAGTCTTAAAGATAAAGTCGCCATTATCACAGGTGCAAGCAAAGGAATAGGCGAAGCCATTGCAAGATTTTATGCCCAAGCAGGTGCTAAAGTAGTGGTCAGTAGTCGCAAACAAGAAGCCGTAGATGCAGTAGCTAAAGAGTATAAATCACTAGGCTGGGAAGCCTCTGCCATTGCCTGCAATACTGGTAAAGAAGAAGAAGTGATTTATCTAGTGGAGCAAACTATAGCCACTTATGGAGCGATAGACATTATCGTAAATAATGCAGGAACCAATATCACAGGGGGAAATCTGATTGAAACGGAGATGCCTGCCTTTGATAAAATGATGGATGTAAATCTGAAAGGGCCATTTTGGCTGAGTAAATATGCACACACACACCTCAAAAAACAAGGAAAGGGAGTTATTATACACATCAGTAGCATAGAAGGAATTCAGCCCTCAGAAGGTCTTGGAGTCTATAGCCTTACCAAAGCAGCACTCATTATGATGACCAAAGTGATGGCAAGAGAAATGGGTGCAGATAATATCAGAGTAAATGCCATCTGTCCAGGGTATATTCACACCAAACTTACGGAGTCTATTATGCAATCTCCCGAAGAAAAAGCAAAAATCATGAACAAACAAACCATTCCTCACGAGGCCAAACCAGAAGACATTGCTGGAATAGCCTTACTACTGGCAGCAGATGCGGGTGCTTTTTTTAGTGGAGCGATTATTCGTGCAGATGGTGGTTTTACTGTTTGATTATTTGTGTTGTTTGAGCTTTATGAGTAGATGATTAAAATTAGTTTGTATTTTAGTATTTTAAAAAAAAATTGATTATTGAAATTTTACTAAGACAGATCATCATTTATAACTCATCACCTATTTGATTTTCATTTTAAGATATTTTAACATAGGCCTAGCCAACAAAGAACTTCATAATTCATTTGTATTTTTGTATTAGTTTTGAATAAATTTACACTTATAGGATGCGTTTTTATCTCTTTTTACGGCTTATTTGCATATTTTTGATATGTTTAGAGGCAGAAGCTCAAGAAACTTATATTTTGCAAGGCAAAGTATTTGACCAAAGCAATCAAGAAGGTTTGGTGGGGGTAAACGTATTTTTATCAGAAACCCAAAGTGGTACGAATACAGATATAAAAGGTGAATTTCGCCTGACGACTACCAAGCAAAAATTTACAATCCAAATTTCATACCTTGGCTATCGTGATACTACATTGGTCATAGACCTACTCAAAAACTCAAAAATAGCCCTTTTCTTAGTTCCCGAAAGCAAAGTCTTGACAGAGATAGTCGTAGAATCTCTCAGAGATAGCCCTGATTCTAAGGTAAATCAAATGCAGATGAGTACAGACCGAATCACGATGGAAGAGGCCAAAATGCTCCCTGCTATCTTTGGTGAGGTGGATATTATCAAAATACTTCAGCTAAAGCCCGGGGTAAAATCAGGAGGAGAAGGCAATGCAGGCTTTTTTGTGAGAGGAGGAAGCAGTGACCAAAATTTGATTTTGGTAGAACATGCTCCTGTCTATAATCCCAGTCACTTGTTTGGTCTTTTTAGTGTCTTTAATTCAGATGCAGTCAAAGATGTAACACTCTACAAAGCAGGCTTTCCTGCACAGTATGGTGGAAGGCTTTCTTCTGTCTTAGATGTAAATATGCGACAAGGAGACTCCCAAAAATGGGGAGTAGAAGGTGGCTTAGGACTTATTTCTTCACGACTTACACTCAATGCACCCATCCAAAAAGGAAAATCTTCACTCTTGATTTCTGGAAGACGGACTTACATTGATTTATTTACCAATCTAGCCAATAAACTCAATGAAAACAATGAAAAGTTTGACCCTATTCCAGCTTATTATTTTTATGATGTGAATGCAAGCCTTAATTTTCAGCTTGGTAAAAAAGATGAGTTAAAACTGACAGGATATTTGGGGAATGATTTCTTTAAATTTGAAGGAGATAATTTTGGAGCAAACCTCCTTTGGGGAAATCGCTCGGCTACTCTAGAATGGACACACCGATTTAGCAGGAAATTAAAGATGCAACAGTCTTACTTTACAGCAGGCTACCTCTACCGAATTAATAACCGATTTGGTGAAAATAGCATTACCCTAGGTTCTAATATCTGGGATCAAGGTTTGGTGAGCGACTGGACTTTTAGCCCTGATGAGAATCATCTACTCAAATGGGGAGCAAGTGGGATTTATCATCGTTTTTCGGTGGGAGAGTTTGGCATTTCTACTGACTTTACCGACATCCAAGCAGGGCAGAAATTAGAAGGACTAGAACTAGGGCTGTATGCCTCACACGAATGGCAGATTGATGAAAATATAGAGCTTTTAACAGGGCTGAGAAGTTCATTTTTCATCTCTAAAAATAAGACTTATACGGGAATAGAGCCTCGTCTTGCCTTAAAATATGCACTCAGCCCTAGCACTACTTTGAAGGCAAGCTATGCACGAATGTACCAGTATTTGCACTTAGTGAGTAGCAGTGCTTCCTCTTTACCTACGGATGTATGGTATCCTAGCACAGAGGGAGTCAAGCCTCAATATTCAGATCAAATCGCCTTGGGTTTGCACAAATCACTGGCAGAAGATCAGTACTTTTTTTCTTTGGAAGGATATTATAAATGGATAAGCAATGCCATTGATTTTAAAGATGGAGCACAGCTTTTTGCCAATCCTCGCCTAGAAGATGAGTTTGTGTTCGGGCGTGGATGGGCTTATGGAGCGGAAGTATATGTAGAGAAAAAGACAGGACGTACCCGTGGATGGGTAGGCTATACATTGGCTTGGACATGGAGGCAATTTGATGAAATCAATGGAGGAAAAGCTTTGCACCCTCGCTATGACCGCAGGCATGATATTTCTTTTGTAGTAATTCATCAGCTTTCTGAGCGTGTGAGCATCAGTGCGACTTGGGTGTATGGTACAGGTAATTTTACTTCGATAGCAGGTGGAAGGTTTGGCTTTCAAGATTTTCTACCCAATGACCCCGTAGCTATTCCTGAGTTTTTGGGGAGGAATGATTATCAAATGCCTGCCTCTCATCGCTTAGACCTAGGCTTGGTCTGGAAGCTAAAACCCAAGCACGGAACAGCAGACCTTACTTTTAGTATTTACAATGCCTACAGCCGCCGAAACCCTTATTTTATTTATTACAAAGAAGGCCGTAATGAAGAAGATCAAGTTGTGAGTTTTACCCCTACATTGGTTTCTCTTTTTCCTATTTTACCTTCTGTTACTTATAATTTTAAATTTTAACTGGGATGACAAAAATAAAAAATAATACTGCTACAAGCGTCTTGGCTTGCACCTTCATAAATAAAATCGCAATCATATTTATTTTATTGATAACTGCTTGTAACCAAAATATAGACCTTAAACTCCCGACTTACGAGCCTAAGCTAGTACTAGAATTTTACTTAGAAGACAAGATGCCTATTAGATGTCTTTTGCAAGAGAGTGTAAGTTATACGGCTTCGGCAACGCCTAGACTGATAGAAAATGCCCTTGTGATTTTATCGTATGAAGGGACTCAAGATACGCTTTTGAATATTCCTTTTTTTGATGAAAATACGGAAAAACTATATAACTATACCAATCCTAAGATTTTTCAGGCACAAGCCGATGTACTTTATGAAGTCTATGTCAAAGATACAGAAGGGCGAGAAATGCGTGGACAAACTCGCTTTATTACTCCCGTTCCTATTGATTCCTTGGTCTATCGTGCCAATGCAATAGACAGCATAAGTGCAGGTTTGATTTTCACGGATCCACTTTCAGAGGCTAACTTTTACCGTCTGATAGCCTATGAAGAGAGAGCCGATTTTAAGATAGAGAACTCTTCTGACATTCAGCTACGAGATATAGCTTTTGAGGGGCAGCAGTTTAGTTTTTTTACAGGACCTAACTTTGCACGGCAAGACACCATTATCGGGAGGTTATATCATCTTACCAAAGAGCATTATGATTTTGTAGAATCTGCCCAAAATGCCAGAGTTGCCAATGGAAATCCATTTGCTCAACCTGCTGATATTCGTTCTAATGTCTCAGGAGGCTTAGGTATTTTTACAAGTATTAATTTTGATGAAAAAAGAATTATTATTCCTGAAGCCCCCTAACCCCTAAAGGGGAATTATAAGCAAATGGTGCAGAATATATAATAAAACTAATAACAAATAACTAAAATAATAATCCGAGAAATGACCTAATAACCTGATATCCTTAGCTAAACATTTTGAGTATTTTTTTGACAAACCAATTCTTATCCATCACTGTAAATTTGCTCAATACACTATCAGCCATCGTAGAAAGCCCTTGAATATCTTCTATTATTGCGAGATAAGCTTTTATTTTAGGGTCTTTGTGATCACCGTCCAATTGACTGAGATTTTCTATGGCTTTACGCATAGGGTCAAGTTCACGGCGTTTTCTTTCTCTGACAATGCACTGTGCCACTTCCCAAATATCTTTTTCAGCGACAAAATACTCTTTACGTTCACCAGACTTAAGTTCTTTGTGTACTAATCCCCAAGAAATTAGCTCACGAATATTCATATTGGTATTGCCTCTTGAAATATTAAGTTCTTCCATCACATCTTCGGTACTTAATGACTGAGGTGAAATCATCAATAAGGCGTGAATCTGTGCCATCGTGCGGTTGATGCCCCAGTTAGTGCCTAGAGTACCCCAAGTTTGTATAAATTGTTGTTTTGCTTCTTCTAATTTCATATTAAAATATCTCTTAACGCAGGTAATAAAGTGCTAAATTACTGAAAAATCAAAGAATCAAAAGCATCAACCAAAACAAAGCTACTAAACTATTAAGCAAAGCATATTTGAAAAACTCTTGACGAGGGAGTGAAAGGGATCGCCAAAGGTAAGCACTTACTCCTATTCCTATAGATAAAATGACTCCAAAGCTTGCCCATAACAGTGAACCTGTTAGGTAATACACTTCTGAATGAATGAGTGCAACCAAGGCTATCAAAAGAATAGATAAAAAGTTGGGAATCACAATCCCAAGATAAAAAGAAATCTCTCTGGAATTCAAAATATAGGTATAAATGCTTTGTTAGATAATGTAAAAGTAAAAGTTTTTTATTGAAGTTTCAAGAATAATTGAAATTTTTTTTGCTTTTTGCTTATTTTCATAACTTCTCAAAAATAATTTCCTACTCCAAAAGTAATCACAAATAGGAGTGTACTGAGGGCAAGTTGCTTGAGGTAAGGGTCTAACTCTGAGGCTTTGGTTTTATAGGTTACAGCTTGAATATTTTTCCACAATAGAGGAGCAATGATTAAAAATATAAATTGCAAGGGTGAATGATAATCAAAAACTACATATCCCAACGCAAATAAAAAGCTTCCTCCTATCAAAAAATAATGATATACTACTGCTTTTTCACGCCCTAATCGCACAGGAATAGATTTTTTACCTGCTTTCTTATCAGATTCAATGTCCCTAATGTTATTGACATTAAGTACCCCGACTGCTAGTAAACCACAGCTAGTCGCAGGCATCCAAATTAAGCTAGGCAAATCACTGGCATGAAGGTAATAAGTACCTAGTACAGCTATTATTCCAAAGAAAATGAAAACAGAAATATCTCCCAATCCTGCATAGCCATAAGGTCTTTTACCGACAGTATAAGTAATGGCTGCCGCTATGGAAAGTAAGCCCAAAAATAAAAAGAACAGGACATTTTGCCAACTTTTCAGGGCAATCATAATCAAGGTAATACCACTCACAAATGCCAATATTCCAAATAAAATAATCGCATTTTTCATCGATGAAAGACTGATTTTACCCATCTGAACAAGTCTTGAAGGGCCTTCTCTGTCACTGCTATCTGCCCCATTCAGTGTATCACCATAGTCATTGGCAAGGTTAGAAAGTATCTGCAAAAAAATGGTGGTGCTGATGCACAATAAGAAAACATCCCACTTAAAAACAGCATGGTGTGCTGCCAAAAAACTTCCCATTCCTATACTAGACAATGCAAGAGGAAGTGTACGCAAACGAGCCGCCTCTACCCAATCTTTAATGGTTGCCATTTTAAATCTTCTTTTTTAAATAGCTTGGAGCAATGCCCCCAAGCTTTGATTAAGTTTTTCTTAAAGTTCATTCAAGATTTCATCTCCCATAGGGCTTATACCAGAGGCATAAAACTTAAGAAGAGTCCCATCTTCACTGATGAGGTATTTACAAAAATTCCAAGTAGGGGTTTGGTCATTCCAGCCATTTTGATCTTTGCTTGAGAGCCAAGTATATAGTGGATGTTGGTCTCCACCTTTCACAGAGACTTTCTCAAACATCTGGAAAGTAACCCCGTAGTTTTTTTGACAAAACTCACCAATCTCAGAAGCTGAACCTGGCTCTTGCCCTCCAAAATTATTGGCAGGAAAGCCCAAAACCACTAATTTTTCACCATATTGTTCATGCAAGGCTTGAAGTTGTTCATATTGGGATGTAAAACCACATTTAGAAGCTACATTTACTAATAAAACTTTTTTACCTTTGTATTTAGAAAAATCAATTTCTTCACTTTCATCTAAAGATTTAAGTTTAAAATCATAAAAAGATTTTGTTTGAGTCATGTCTGTCATATTTGCAAATTGAGGTTTAGTTTTAATTTCTTTAAGACTACAAGCTCCTACCAAAAGAAGCATTGTGATAAGCAGAAAAATAGAGTGTAATTTCATCGGATATATTGTGTTTATTTGAGAGATTAACTTTCAGAAGGGATAGATTGTTTGCATATCATTTAAAAGTAAAAAAATCATTGTATAAAATACTGTTAAAAAACTATAATACTGAGCCATTAAGTATCATTCGGAAGACACAAGTTCTGATTAATGGCATTTTAGTAAATTTCATCTTTATCCTGATTATTACTATTGTTCATGTGATTATTCCGTTAGGATGGTTATTTATAATTACAGATGTTGGTTTTTTGATTTATTGGATAGTTTCACTCTTTTTGATTTATAAGAAAAAATACGAGTTTGTTTCTATGTCTTTCACTTTTATCTTACCTGTAGTGATTTTTGTAGAGCTTCCTGTGCGTGATTTTATGGAATATATAGTACAGCCACACACCCGATTTATAGAAACTGAGATTTTAGCAGTAGCAGGCTTGGTATTTATCAGTCTTTCTGCTTATAAGCATTGGCAGATTTTTTGGTTTTCACTGATGAGTTTAGTGGTGATTATTGCACATTTTCTGATTATTATTTTTAAATATCATGGGGGATATTTTAGTCCGATGGCTATTTCTGATATTATTATTTACAGCGTGTTATTTTTGATTATGAGTTTTATGTCATATTACCGATATCAGATTAGCGAAAAGCTCATCTTGGGATTAGAGTCAGAGACTATAAAGGTAAAAAACCTCAATAACTCACTCCAAGGGCAAGTAAAGCAACGTACGCAAGAAATCAATGAACAAAACCAGCAACTTAAAAAAACAAATTTTGAGCTAGATTATCTAGTCTATAGGGTTTCGCATGATATTCGTGGCCCTCTGGTATCAGCCTTGGGTTTAATAGGACTTATCAGAAGCGAATCCGAACCAATCCAGCAAGGTTTATACCTTGATATTCTCTGTGAGTTAGTTACTAAGCTTGATAACCTTATTAAAGATACCATAGAGTTATCTCAAAATGCACGTTTGGAGGTAGAGATAGAGAAAATAGACTGGCAAAATATATGGGAGGAAATACTAGCAAACAATCAATTTCAACCTAACTTTTTGAAAGTTAAAAAGGAATTAATATTAGGAGAAAAAGCCGCTTTTTTTTCTGATCGTCAGAGGCTTTCTGTAATACTCAATAATTTGATTTCTAATGCCATCAAGTATGCTGAGGTAGAAAATAGACAAGCCATACTTCATCTTAGCATAGAAGTTGACGCCCAACAAGTTTTGATCAAGGTAGAGGATAATGGACATGGAATTGCCCCTGAGCATCAAGAGAAGGTCTTTGATATGTTTTATCGTGCTACAGACCGTAGTCCTGGCTCAGGCTTAGGGTTGTATATCGTCAAGGAAATTACCCAAAAGTTAGGTGGAAAGATTTCGTTCGACTCTAAGCTCCACAAGGGCAGTGCTTTTGATTTATTACTTCCTAATCTAAAAAGAGAATTAAACTCCTAAATCTTAGTTTTTTTGCTTCATAATCTTAGCAGGATTGCCCCAGACCGTAGAGTTATCAGGGATGTCTTTGGTAACTACAGCACCTGCCCCGATGAGGCAGTTTTTGCCTACTTTGATAGCAGGGAGAATACTTGCATTCAGCCCCACCAATGTAAAATTACCTATACTTACCTCCCCACCCAATACTGCTCCAGAAGCGATGTGTACAAAATCACCAATCATTACATCATGTTCTATGATACAAGCCGTATTGAGTAAGCTATGCTTGCCGATTTTTGCATGTGCTTGTATGGTAGCATTTGCCATGACCATAATGCCTTCTTCTAAAATAGCTGTGGGAGATATATAAGCCTTTGCATGAATGGCTTGCCCAAAAGAATGCTTTACTTTAGAACAAACTTGGGTACGCAGAAAATTATTCCCTATAGCGATAATCAGTAACTCACTTGGATAAAAATCAGCTTGGTAGGGGTGCTGAATCTCCAGATTCCTAAACAATGCACTCTTAGGGGCATCATCAAAAACACCTACTACTGCTACCTCTTTACTTTCTAAAGCTTCCCAAACTACTTGAGCATGTCCGCCTGCACCGTATATGAGCATAAGGAGATGTTTTTAATGTGAATTTTATTTCTTGAAGAATATACTAATCTCACGCAAGCTTCTTGGCTTGCAGCGATGATAAATGTACTAACTCTTGATACGCATGTGTAAGCGAAGACGCTTACACGAGTTATAACAAACAGCCTTAAGTCGTTAAAACTTTAATCTTACTAAGTGGACTTGCACTACTGTAAAGATACTTATAATCTTCATTCACAAAACCCACTTTTACAGGATTTTGATGTATGTAATCAATCTTTTGATCAATCATTTTATTGCTCTCTAAAGTAAGGTGGTTTCTATTTTGCCAAAACTGATGGTATAGGTTTATTTAGTTCGTACATTCAAGTTTTTTATCTATCAAATCGTATAGTCTTATCAATATTGTCATGAATGCCCGATTTGCGAAGCCAATCTCTTACAGCATCTCCTGTGGCATAAGGCCAAGGTACTAATTGATTTTTAGGGACTTTCTTGACTTCGGCTATTTCATCTTCTAAGAAAACTTCGCCCGTAGCAATTACGTGGTAAGCGATGATTATCTCATTACGCATCAAAAATGGATAGACTCCAACCAACTCTTGCACTACGGCATCTAAGCCAATTTCTTCTTTTACCTCTCTTACAATGCCTTCTTCGGGAGTTTCGTCTCGTTCTAAAAAACCAGTAATCAATGCAAACCAATTAGGAGGCCAGCGGGCGTTTCTTGCCAAAAGAATTTCTCCTTCATACTCTACAATGGCAGCTACCACTGGTTTAGGGTTATCATAATGAATATAATGCCGATAATCTACTTCACAGGCTAGTCTTTTTTCGGTATGGATTATTTGAGGAACAAGCTTAGCTGCACAGACAGGACAGAATTGAAATTCTTGACTCATTTTAGAATGGTTTATTTTTTTTGAAAATTAAAGGTACAGTGAGACTTTAAGAATTGAAAATAAATAAGCAGTTTTTGTATTTCATTTTAGCCACAAATGCACGAATATAAAACTTGTTACCTCATTTAGTTTAAGTAAAACGCTCATTATCAGATTATTAAAAACTCATAACTTATCACTTATCTCTTACTATCAGAATAGACTTCTTCAAAAAAATAATCTACAATTTTTTTTGTGCCTTCTGTATTTTTTTTGACATATCCTTGATTGACATTTTTAATCTTGCTTTGAAGTCCCTCATTATGGTATATTCTATCAAAAATAGGGACGAGCTCACTCCTGTCTTTTACTGAAAATGCTCCGCCAGATTTTACTAACTCTATAGCTTCGGGAAATTTCTGGTATTCTTTCCCAAAAAAGATAGGAACACCATAAGCGGCAGGTTCTAAAATATTATGCAAGCCCTCTCCAAAAGCACCTCCTATATATGCAAAATCAGCATATTGATAGAGCTGTGCAAGAAGTCCTACATTATCAATCAATAAAACTGAATACTGTCCTAAGTCAGTGCCTATGACTTGGCGAGCCTTCGAATATCGAAATACTTTACCTAGCAAAGCTTTTTCTATGCGTCTAAGGGTACTTTCATGGATTTCATGAGGTGCTATCACCGTTTTAAGTGGTACGTCTAAGGAGCGTAAGAAAGGCAATAAAAGGTCTAAATCTTTACCCCAGCAGCTTCCTACTACCAAAAGTGGTTGATTTGACTTAAATTGCTCTACGACTGAGTTATGCGTCTTAAACTCTGAATTAGCAAATACTCTATCAAACCGAGTATCGCCAGCCTGAGAAGTATTATTAAGTCTGAGTGATTGAAGAACCTCTAATGAAGAGTCATTTTGCACAAAAATCTGTGTATAATTTGGCAGTATATCTTTGAATAGCTTCCCGTAGGATTTGAAAAATATTTGGTCTTTTCTAAATAAGGCTGAAAATAAAATCAAAGGAATCTTTCTTTTTTGGATTTCAAGAATAAAATTTATCCAAAATTCATATTTGATAAAAAAGACTGCTTTTGGCTTTACCAAGTCTAGAAATTTCTTAGCATTTTGAGGTGTATCCAGAGGTAGATAATAAACAAAGTCTGCTTGTTCATAGTCTTTGCGAACTTCATACCCTGAGGGAGAAAAAAAAGTAAGTAGTATTTTATGAGGATTACCTAACTCCTCTGTCTTGGCTTTAATAGATTCTAACACAGAACGCCCTTGCTCAAACTCACCCAAGGAAGCTGCATGAAACCAAATAATAGGTGACGGATTGCCTTGTAAATCTTTACTTAATTGACCAAACCAGTCTATTCTCCCAGTTCGCCATTGTTTGGCTTTGGAGTGAAATAGACTAGCTATAGACATCAATAAGTTATAACTATGCATCACCACTGTATAAATCTTTCGCATGGTGCGAAATTAGCATATTTACTTCAAATCCCAATCTCCACTTTTAACTTGATTTATTATCCAATCATAACCTTCTTGATAATCTTCAAAGTGCTTTTGAATAAAAAGTTCATTGACCATCTCATCAAAATCTTCCTGAGCAAGCTGTGCAAAAAAATCTTTGGAAAGAATAGTAACATTGGCTTTAAAACCTTGAGCGACTGCTTTGGGCATAAATTCACTCAAAAACCACTCATTCATTTGATGAAAACTACCTTCTAATTCTTGTAAGTCTGTTACAGAACAAATGACAGGCAGGCGATTATTATAGGTGTGATAAGCCAAAGATTTATAAATCGTCTGAAATTCTTCAATTCTAAAATAACCATGTACGGTATAAATGGCCATTTTAAACGCTGGAATATACTCAAAGTTAAACACTCCTAATTTGGTAGAGTTTTGGACATCTATTTTGTGAATACTATGCTGATTTAGTTCTAAACCTAAGTCTTTGAGAGCCATGATTTGTTTAATTACTAGACTTTATTTAATAAATCTGAAAAGTAAATTTACTCATAAAAATTATATTCCTTACAAAAAGCAATCAAAAATTACTCCCATTTCTGACTTGTAATCCAGTCATAGCCCTCCTGATAATCTTCAAAATGTTTTTGAATAAAAAGTCCATTAATATTCTCATCTAAATCTTCTTGTGCAAGCTGTGTATAAAAATCTTTAGAAAAAATATTGGCATTGGCTTTAAAACCATTCGCTACCACTTTGGGCATGAATTCGTCTAAGAACCATTCATTCATCTGATGAAAGCTACCTTCTACTTTCCTTGAATCGGTTATAGAACAAGCTACTGAGAGTTGGTGAGTGTGAGTATGATATGCCAAAAGCTTATAAATCGCTTTTATCTCATCAAATACAAAAAAGCCCTCAATTGTATAAATTGCCATTTTAAACTCTGAAATATACTTAAAACTCCAAGATGCTGTACCAAGTCGGTTTTTAATCTCAATATTATAAGTCGTTTTTTGGTCAATGTTTAACCCTAAATTTTGTGATGTCATAATTTCTAAATTAAGATGTGTTTTTGTGTTATTCATATACTTTATATCAGTATGTGAACACATTTATACAGATAACTCTTCCCCAATTTCATACCCTTTTTGACTTGATGTAATTTTTTCGTGAAAATTTATCAAAAAAACAAGCCATTCCCCTCATTTTCTCATAAATGTACTCAAGTTTTAATTTTCGTGAATTATAATTTTATCAATAAAAAATAAAATAAATTTCTCAAA
>JBBRUH010000113.1:0-13474 GCA_038248005.1 Cytophagales bacterium
AGTGGTTTTATCATAAATACCTTATAATAAGCAACTTATGATTAGGTTTGGTGAAAAAGAATTCTGTTTTGTTATCTAAAAAATAAAAACTAAATAAAATAGAAGTTAAACAGATACATTTTAAAGATGCTTTAATTTCAAAAAACTTGTATTTTTGTGGATATAAGTACTATTCAAGTTGAGTAGGTTTTTATGGCTAAAATAAATATCCTTTACACACCTATCATTGATGATTAGAATATAAAAAATATGGAACATAAGATTTACGCAAAGAGAGGCTTATCAAGTCCTAGCTTTATTCAGAAGGTAATGGGTGTGAAAATCAAAGAAAATGCACTCATAGAAATCAATAACCTTCTTGCCGAAAAAGAATTACAGAGAATCACTGTAGAAGAGATTCACCAAATCGCAGATAAGTATAATGTAAACTTCGGCACAGACTATGAACAAGGCACGATTGAGTTTTATAGAGCTTATTTACTGGTTTGTCTTGAGGATAAGTTTTTATCAGAAAACGAACTCCAAGACCTTCGTCATCTTAAATTTATCTTAGAACTCAATGATAAAAAAGTAGATGAAACACATCAAGAACTCGCAGGGCAGATTTATAAAGAAGAGGTAGAAAAGGTAATCCAAGATGGTGAGCTAGATGAGAATGAAAGGGTTTTTATCGAAAAACTTCAAAATGATTTAAAACTACCCAAAGAGTTTGCCAACCGAATCTATCAGCAAAGTGGGCAAGAGCTTATTCAGAGTTTGATGAATAATGCCATCTCTGATGCTAAACTCAATCCACAAGAAGAAAAAGAACTCTATGCCATCGCCAAAAACTTAAATGCCGAACTCAAATTTGATGATGCTACTCGCACAGATTTAGAAAAATATAAACTTTACTGGCAGATAGAAAATGATGAACTACCCGAATTAGTAGTAGATATTAATATCCCAAGAAGTGAGAAGTGTTATTTTATGGCAAAAAATGTAATCTGGTATGAGCGTAGCCAAATAGCAGAACAGCGCACTCACAGTAGCTCTAGGTTACGTCTTAAAATAGCCAAAGGACTTTACTGGAGAAATACCTTGGACGCTAGCCAAGATTTACTCCCAGAAAAATGGCAAATATTTGATCAAGGGCTTTTATATCTGACCAACAAGCGTGTTTTTTTTAGAGGCGAAAAAAGTGATAAAATCCTTTTACTCAACCGTATTTTAGATTTTAGTGTTTTCTCTAATGGCATAGAAGTAGAAAAAGACCAAGATAAAAATCCTTTCTTTGCTTTTGAGAGTAGCACTGATATATTTGCGATGCTTCTAGGCAAAGCCATTAGTCAGCTAAGAAATTAAGTAAGATTTCGATAAGCAGTTATTTATGGAAAGATTAAAGGGCAAACTAATTTTGGTCATCTGCTTACTGGTTGCTAGAGAGTGTTACTAAATGAAGAATTATGAACAAGCTAATCTGTTATCTTTTTTTATTATTTATGATGCTAGAGCTAGTAGCTTGTGAGACAACTTCTGATAAAAATAATATAACAAGGAAAGATACTCTTGATATTGACTTTCCTTTTGAGATAGACCCTAAAGAGGTATTTGAATTATCTAAATTTAAGTCTAAACTACAAGAAGTAATAGTGCCTTTTGACCCTATATATAAGCAAAAGAAGCGATATGAGGGTGTTGAGTTTAAGAAAGTGCTGGCTCATTACTTTGATTTAGAGAGTATAAAATCTCAAAATATCATGATTATTTTTGAGTGCAATGATCATTATATTATCTCTATGCCTCTCCAAAAAATATTTACACACCATGCTTATCTTGTTTGGAGAGACTTAGACGCACCCAAAGGCAAAAGGTGGATTACAATCAAAAAAGGAGAAGAAACTAAGGAAGCAGCTCCTTATTACTTAGTCTGGACAGATGCCCCAAAAACAGATTTTTCTTTTGTCTGGCCTTATGGCTTACTCAATATCAAACTTATCAAAAGATAAACAACGATTTAGTTTGTTTAAGAAACTCATTATCAGATTATTACAAACTCATAACTCACTAATCCATCTCTTCTTTATCTATCCACGACTTTCTTCATATTTTTTGACAGCTTCGGAGGTAATGTGTAGTTTTTTGAGAGATTGCTCATATACTTTCATTTCACTTTGGTTATTACCTACCTCTTCTTGATCGCTGCTTTTATCCGCACTGATGAGTTTTAAGAGCCAGTAAGCAGCTTTTATGCGTTCAAGCTCTGATAGTGAGTTTAAAGTATCATAGACTGCTTGAGCAAAATCTTCATCGCTTAGGTCTTTTGCTTCACTGATGATATATTTATATTCCTCTGAGGTCAAATGATGTTCTTCACTACTCAACTCTACTAAAAGATATTTTTCGCTTTCTTGAAGTTTACCGTCTGCTTTTGCACCTAAGAGCATCAAACCAAAAACAGCTTGGTTGTAAGAAAATAAATTATTCATTATTAAATGATCTAGTTAAATATGTTCTAAACTAATACAAAAATGATAATTTAGTCTTTTTTTACAAAGTACTTTTATCAAAAATATTTATTTTATTATTCACCGTTATTTGGTTACTTGTATAATACCAATAATTTGCTTTAGTTTTGTGGCATCTAATGGTTTATAAAAATATCCTTTTACTGTTGGGTAAGTGCGTGATTTCTCTATATCTTCTTTATCTATAGAAGATGTAAGCATCATTACTGGAGTTGTTAAATCTATTTTTTTTGCTCGTAAAGCATCCAAAAGTTCCCATCCATTCATTACAGGCATATTGATATCCAGTAGTATCAAATCAGGTACATTTTCTTTCTGATAGTTTAAAATAGCATTTAGGGCAAGTTCTCCATTTAGATAAGTAGAGATTTTACAATGGTTTAGCTCTTTTTCAATGAGCCTCTTAATGATAATTGTAGTGATAGGATCATCTTCTACAATCATAATATGATTAATCTGGTGCATAAAAATAAATTTTAAAATTTGAGCCTTTGTTAGGTTGACTTTCTACTTCTATTTTACCTCCTAAGGTTTCTACTTGGCTTTTGGTGATATAGAGCCCAAAGCCTCTTGCATTTTCATTGTTATGAAAGGTCTTATACATTCCGAAGAGTTTTTCTCGATATCGATGTAGGTCTATACCAAGCCCATTATCCTTTACGAACAAACAGATAAAATCGTCTTCTTTTTGAGCTTTTATTTCTATGATTGGCTTTTTATCAGGGTTATGATACTTGATAGCATTGCTGATGATGTTAAGCAATATACTTTCTAAATAGGCAGGGATGGTATCCAGATAAATATCATCACTCACTAATATACTCACCTGAACCTTATGTTTGATGATTTCCCCTGCCAAAATATCCAATGTTTTGTCTATTTCTTTTTTAAGGTTTTGTTTACATCTTGGTTTTGAAAAATTTTCATTGATGGTAATAATATCATTAAGATTATGAATAGTCTCATCAAGCTGAGAGGCAGTACTCTCTAGCATAGATAAGTAAAGTTCTTTTTCATCACTGTTTCTTGTATCCTTCAAAAGACTAATTAATCCTATAAAATTCGCCGCATGAGAGCGTATATTATGAGAGACAATATAAGTAAAACTTTTAAGCTTGGTATTTTGAGTACTGCTAATATCAAGAAGTTGCTCTGTTCTTGCTAGGGTTTCGAGTTGCTCAGTGATGTCAAAACCTACACATAAAATTTCTTTTACTATAGTATCTTCTCCAAATACTCCTTTAAATTCCCATTTTGCTCCTTTGATAATCCCTTCTTTTGTAGTTTTTCTTAATACTACTTCGTGGGATATTTCAGGATATTCAAAACATAGGTTCTTAGCAGCCACATATTTTTCTTCATCTTCTGGTATTGTTCTTACAAAAGCCTTTTTTCCAACACTATTTTCTTTTTTATCAAATATTTCAGAGAAACAATTATTGATATAGCTATAATTACCTTGTAAATCAATCTTTACTACATAGACTGCTTGACTATCTAGTATGGATTGGTATTGTCTAGCAATCAAAAGCGCTTCTTCCTTAGACTCTTGTAGGGCTAGTTCTGATTTTTTGCGTTCAGTAATGTCTTGGTGAATCCCTATGGCACGCAAGACTCTACCATCAGCGGTTTTGGCAACTACCTTACCTGTATCAAGTATCCACTTCCAATCACCAGACTTGGTTCGCATCCTAAATTCTATCCTAAAACCAGTATTAGTTCCATCTCTTTGCTTATTGATAAGATTTATGACCCATTCGGATTCATCAGGGTGTAATAAGTTAAAAAAGATAGACGCATCTGATTCTATTTCTTCTAGTGAATACCCTAGCATTTCTGCCCATTTATTATTGTAAAAAGTCTCACCTGTCAACATATTCCAGTCCCAAGTACCCAGATTAGTAGCATCAAAGATGAGCAAGAGTTGAAGTTTTTGTTCTTCTAATATTTCCTTAGAACTGGTAAGTTCTTCTAGGTTTGTGATAAGCTCCTCTTCTGAAGCTCTTAGCTCTTCTTCTATAGCCCTTAGTTCTTTATTAAGTCCTATAAGAAGATTCTCACTTCTTTTGCGTTCAGTGATATTGATAGAAACCAACACAAAAGCAGACATTTCTCCATTTTCATCAAAAACTCCTTGCAGTGTATTAAGGTAGGTATTCCCTTCAAAATCTATTTCAAAGTTTTCAGAAGTACCTTGCTTCAAAGTCGGGAGTGAATCTGCTATTTTTTGAGATACTTCTGGTGCAAGTACATCTTGGATATGAGCACCTATCAGTGATTCTGTAGAAATAGAGTGTCTTTCATAACCCTTACCTCCTGTGAGTAAGAGTTTCAAATTTTTACTGATCAAACTTATAGAGCCATCAGGGAAATTATTGATGATTACCTGTAACCTGTCCTGTAAGCCTTTGAAATCTTTTTCTGATTTTATTCGCTCAGTAATATCTCTGGAGATAGCTATAACATAGCCTTTCTGATGGATTTCTTGATATGCAACTGTAATTTCTACATTGATAAGTTTACGGTTGTGTTGATTTATATTTTTACTAGTAATTACTAATTTCCCTTTTTCTTTTAATTCTTGGATGTGGTCACTCCATTTTGATTTATCTGTAAAAAGAATCTCAAAATCACTCACATTATATTGGTGAACATCTTCCATTCTGATTCCCAATCTCAGAGAAGCTATTCTATTGATGTAAACCAACTGTCCTTCTTCATCACTGACTTGAATAGCATCATGGCTATAGTCTATAAATTTTTCTAGAAGTTCTAGTCTTTGATTCGTTGTTTGTCGTTTCTGCTCAGCCAAAGTACGGAGTGTAATGTCTTTGGCAAGAAATGCTGCCCCCGTAATATCACCTTCTTCATTTTTAATAGGGCTATGATAGATCTCAAAATATCGCTTTTCTTCTGATATGTCTCCAAATATAGATTCCTCTATGATATACTCACCTGCTAAGGCACGAGTCAAGTTTTTTAGAGCACGTTCTTTATCTTCATTATTTTTAATATATTCAAGAGCAAATCTATTAATTTGTATATCCGAACCATAGATCATTTTCATCGTCATACGATGAGCTTCATTAAAACTGGTATATCTATATTGAGTATCTAAAGAGAAAACAGCATCTCGATAGCTTTCTTGTACTCCTTTAAAAAGATTATATTGATTCTGAAGCTCTATTTCTAATTCTTTTTGTGTGGTAATATCTAAGAGTAAGCTATTCCAAATAATGCTTCCATCTTCTTGTCTTTGGGGCATTCCTTGCCCTAGTATCCATTTAGTTACTCCATTATTGAGATTGATTCGCCAAGTAGCTTTCCAAAAACTTAGGCTTTGTGATGATTCAGCAATGCTTTTTTGCATGCCTGGCAAGTCATCTGGATGTACTTTTGCCCATATTTTGCTAATATCAGCAAGGCTTTCCTCTATATCTAACTCAAAAATACTTTTTACTCCCTCATTGATATATAAGAGTTTATCCTTACCCTCTGTATCAATCTGATATCGTAATATTAATCCAGGTAGATTATCATTAAGATTTCTTAGTATTTCTTCATTCTCCTCTATCCGTTTTTTTGCTTCTACTTGAGCTGTTACATCACGAGATAAAGAGTAAATTTTATTGTCTTTATATACAGAGTGCCATTCAATGTATCTATACAAACCATCTTTTGCTTTGTAACGACTTGTAAATTTCGAAAAACTTTTCTCTAGCAAAAGTTTTTCGTATAAATCAATTGCTTTTTGCAAATCATCTGGATGGATGATTTCTAAGAATTTCGGCCCTGTTAATTCACTGATTGTGTAGCCTAATACATTCTCCCAAGCAGGATTGAGTTTTATGAGGTTACCTTCATTGTTGATGATGCTTAATAAATCATAGCCCAATAAAAAGAACTCCCTTAGATACTTTTCAAAATCATCTGTAGCCAAATTTTGAACTTGAGCAGAGGTGTCTAGCTGATAGCTTTTTAATAAATATTTAGGATTATTATTTTCATCTAACAGTGTTTTTATTTCACATTGAGTTTTGACTAGATGTCCTTTATAATGCTTAATATTTAGGGTTTCAACCCGACATAACTCTGGGCTTAAGATGCAATCTGCAAGTGTTTTATTCCATTGAGATAGACTTTTATCTGTCAGTAACTTTTCCCAAGTCAGTGGTCGGCTAGACATTAGAGAGACCGAATAACCGAAATTTACCCAAAACTTTGGCTGAAACCATTCATTTTGAGGATTTTCAATATCCAAAAAACTAAAACTATCCGCTGTAGAGTTTAAAAAAAAGTCCAGTAGCCTTTCATCTTTTTGGATGTATGAATAAAGTTCTTTTTGAAGATGGTCCATACTAATATTTATTAGTTTAGTTTTTTTTGATTTATAGTTTTTAAAGTCATTCAAATCATTTATTCAGATACTTTCATATTTTTTTGGTTTTTTTAAAAACATAAGTTTCAAATTTACCATTTTTTTAACAATAAGTTAAAACTATTCTATATTCTTAGAATGATTACTCATGATTAAAAAAATGTATGACTAAATATGATAATACCTATACTAAAATTCTTTCAATATTGTTTTCTTGAGTACATTAATATATAAAATTTTTTAAAATATTTTATATCCTATCTCAATTCAGGGTTGCTTAATATCATTTATCTTTTCGATAATTATATGATGTGTGAATAAATTTCTAATTTGTATCTAAACTGTTTTATTTGAAACTTAAACAACTTGTATTCCACTTACTTATTATTAAATATCTGACTTTCAAGTAGTTATAAATTTCGTAGCAAAAAAAAGTAACTTTATGCGATAAAAAAGTCTTTATTAAATAGGATATACTTTTACAAAGCAAGATTTTTGAGGGATAATTGAAAAATAATTCATGTTAGATAATAATCCCCTAGCACTGTAATATCTTACTCACTATTACTCATTTAAGACATTCTTAAACTAACTTAAATCAAATGAAAAAATACTTACTACTTATTTTTGCTTGCATTGGATTCTGGGCATTGGTTTCTGCACAAGACGTAATCACTTATGATTACCAAAAAAACAGAATAGAAAACAACCAAAATATACCTGCCGAAAAACATTTTGCTATTACAGGCTTTGCCTTCGCAGAAGTAGCCGTAGTGGAAGTAAATCTTTATACCAAAAACGGGCTTAATCAAAAAAAACCAAGCCCTATCTATACAGCTCATTGGCAAAGAGGAATGGACACAGAAGCCAAGGCTTTTTATGTGCCAGTAGCTTATAAACTCAAAGGAGATCAAGAGTATGACATAGAGATGAACTACTACAGATGGGCAAATCCCAACGAAATTAAAAATATCAAAGAAGATTTGATGACTGCTCTTGATGCTTATCTAAGCCAAAGCCTTATCTCTCAAAAATCAAAAATATCACTCACAGGTAAGTGGAGTGAAGCCTTAGATGATTTAAACTCTATAGCTCGTGAATCTCTTACTTATTATTATAGCCCAGCAAGCCTTAATTTTGATAGCTTTTCTGATTTAATAGCAGATAAACTTAAGCAAATAGATAAAGGAACTGGTAGCAAAGCGAAAAGACTCTTTGCCAATAAATCTAAGCGGGAAGCCATCATAGCAGAGCGTGATAAAGACATAGAAGAACTAGATGCCATGCTCCGCCAAGAGGTGTCTTTTTTGTTTAACTCAGGGATGGCAGTATTGGCCGAAAACCGTGTGATGGATAACTTAGAGACAGAACATACTCGCAATGTGATTACTTTTCATGGTGGGTATAGTGGTGTCTTCTTAAATAGAGGTGGTTCAGATTATGAATCAGGTTTTAATGCAGGACTTACCCTTCCATTTGGAAAGCGTGATTTAGCAAAACCTTTCTGGAGTAAAAGTGCCATCGTGGCAGGTATTTATTTCAAGAATTTTGATTTGGATGCAGGCGAGCGAGCTACTGGACCTTTTATTGGTGTTCCATTTTATTTGGGTTTTGGCTATAAAGTGCTTCCTTTCATTAGATTAGTAGGTGGTGCAGTGGTGCTACAAAGTAAATATGATGACACAGTGCTTGCCCCTGTGCCTGATGAAGAGATATACTTTAAGCCTTTTGTGGGCTTGGTATTAGATTTAGATGTTTGGTTTAACCTGCGTAAATAATGAAAGCAATGATGAATAAAATAACTTGCCTCATCTTTATACTGCTCGGTCTTTACCAAAGTGCAGAAGCACAGCAAGACCGATTCAGATGGAGAGTAGGCGTATATGGTGGTGTCAATAATTATTATGGAGAGCTAGAGAAGAGGCTTTTTCCTCCTAATCCTTTTTTGACAGATGATTGGAATACAGATTATCTTACCTATGGAGTATCATTAGAAAATACATTTTCTAGGTCTTGGAGCTGGAAAGCTGTTTATACCAATGGAAAATTTTTGGCAAATGATGTTCGCCGTAACTGGAACAATGAAATAGAGACAGATTCGCCTAACTTTCTAAGAGGGTTAAATGCTCAGACTGAGATACAAGATTTTAGTCTATTGATGACTTATTATACTGATAATGGGAAATTATTTGGTAGAAAAAGCTTTTTAAGTCCTTATTTTTCTTTTGGAGCTGGAGTTAGCAATTTTGAGGTGTTTGGTGACTTGAGGAATGCTCAAGGACAAGAATACTTTTACTGGACTGACCAAACTATCAGAGACCAACCGGAAGGAACACTTGGAGCACAAGAAATAGCACAAGATGGCGTATTTGAATCAAATCTAAGCCAAGATAATCCTGCTAATTATAATACTACTGTGCTTAATATACAAGCAGGGCTAGGCTTTAAGATAAGATTGGGTGGACGTTTTAATCTCAATTTAGAAACCATCATAAAGCAAACTTTCACTGATAATTTAGATAATTTTGAGAGTCCTGATGATTCTTGGAATGATGCTTATAGCTTTACTTCGGCTTCTTTGCATTATAACTTTGGAAAAAGAACTCAAACTTTTCTTTCACCTAAGATTTACTCTTCGGTTTATCCTAAAGAGATGAGCATTACTCAAAAAGATAGCTTGGGCAGAAGTCCAAATATGCTCAATTTTAAAACAGAATTAAAAGAAATAGAAAGCGAAGAAATGGCCCTTCAAGAAGATAGTGTCATCGTTTATCAGAATGATAAAGCATTAGAAAGAATCGCCACTAACAAAATCTATAAGTATGATACTGCTCCCTATACTTATACACCTTCTATCATAAAATATCAAACAGAAGGAAGCCGAGTATTGCAAAGAGATACTACTTATCTAACAACAGATATAGATACACCTCAAAAGAAATATGTGATAGAGGAGAGAATATACCGACCTCAGACCCAAGATACCCTTAGATTACGAAGGTATGTAAGAGATACAGTCAGAATAGTCAAAACTGTAAACCCTGATTATCAACCTCTTACCAGATTAGAAAGTATGCCTAAGGGAAGTAGTGCTTATCGCTATAATCCTTATCAGTCTTCTCCAAATACTTATAATGCTTATCGGTCACCAGAGTCTAACTATGCTAGCTATGACCCTAGCAATCCGAATAGAACAAGTACAACTCAAGGAACTAATTATAACTATGGTACAACACCCAATGGCTCAAATACCCGCAACTCTACGGTCATAACTCCTATTATTGGCTTTGGGCAGAGTGGAGCTAATCCAAATGATAGCACTGCCCTTTCTTCTGAGCAAAGGTTAAATGTAATAGAAGACAAACTAGATTTGGTAGCTTGGCATATTTTAAAAATGCAACAGGATAGAGGAGAACTAAATCTGTCAGGGATAGTTAAAAATGATAGTTTAAGTAAATCTAAGTTTCTACTTGATTCTTTGAAGCAAATACCTATAAAAATAGACTCCATAGAAGTATCTAATATACTCATTGGCAACAAAGCCAATACTACCGAAGTAGTAGAGCTAAGAAGTCAAGTTCAGGTATTAGAAAATAAAATAGCTGATTTGCAAAAAGAAGTAAACACAAATACCTCTAAAAAAGGTATAAAAGTACTTGGACAAATGAAAATCGTATTTGCAAGTGGAGTGTATAGTGTAGATGCTGCTAACAAATCCATAATCAAAGAGTTTATAGTGGGACGTACTGATAATAATTTCCAATATGCCTTACAAGGCTTCTCTGATAAAGTAGGTGATGCCCAACAAAATTTAATTTTATCAAAAATGCGCGCAGATGCTGTTCGTAATGTCTTGATGGAGTTAGGAGTGGATATGAGTCAAATCTCTTCTGACTTCTATGGCTCAAGCATTCAAACTTCTAATGAAAGAAAAGTAGAGATTATCTTGATGGAAAGATAATAAAATTACAAACCGAAGGCTCTTTTAGATTGAAGCCTTCGGTTTAATTTTTACTCTCACTAAAACGCCTCAGCAATTCCAAAATAAAAATTTATTTTTTCACCTTTAGCTACATCAAAGCGTAAGTTAAGATTCTCTGTTTTCACTATCTTAAGTCTTAAACCTGCTCCATAAGCATATTTCAGATTATCAAACCCTATTTCCCTACCATAACGATAAACTTGCCCAGCACTTCCAAATACAACCATTCCTAAGGGATATGCAATCGGAAAACGATATTCTATCTGAGCTGCGATAAGGTTATTATCTCTAAAACGTCCTTCATAATATCCTCGCATAAGTTCATCTCCTCCAAGCGAGCCTAGTTCTAATAGGGGAGCATTGCCATCTGTAAAATAGCCGAATCCCTGTAAGGCAAGTACATCTTTTCTGGTTTCTGATAGCTGAATATATTTACGTAAATCTACTTTTACATTTTGAAAAGCAGTGCCATTGAGAAGTGTACCGTAAAGCCCTTGTCTAAACTCTAAAAGTGAACCTTTGTAAGCATTGAGCACATTATCTCGGCTATCATAAGTGGCAGCAAGTTCTACCCCAACAGAAGTAGAGCCATTGTAGCCAATTAAGCTATCATTGGTAGGAATTATTTTTTCTTTACCGATAAAGTAATTCACATCCCAAATACGGTTATAGCGAATCCCTCCACCCAAAAAAAACTTTCCTATAATCCGTTTGAGCAGCAGAGGTTCTAGTAAGAGGTTTTGATATTCTATAATCTCTTCGGTACTTTCTCGGGTATAGTTTCCTAACCCATAATAAAGCTGTGGGAATTTTGAATAGCCAATATTGCCCTTAAGCATCCAGTTTTCTTGCTTAAAAAAAATAGTATAACCCGAACGGAGCAAAAGTTGGTTTTCAAGCGTGTAAATAGCTGAAATAGGCATATTAGAAGTCCTCGTCTCTTCGCCTGTATTCTTGGGTTTAAAAAGCAATTTAACACCAAGCCCAAAACCCAAATTAGTTTCTGGTGAATAAGTAACCACAGGTGAGACTACAAACTTGATTCTAAAACGAGTAGTATCCTCCAACTTATCTGCTTTATTTCTAAATTCTACATAATTTAATACCTTATCAAAAAAGCTTTTTTTTCTATTTTCTTGCTCTGATTGTTCTGTTTGAGCCTGAGCATTGAAAATACCGAATAAACCAATAACACAAATACAATAACGAAATATAAATTGAGTCATAAACAAGCAGTCAAAGTGTGATTTTTATAAAAAGACAATTCTATAAAAAGATTGAAAGACATTTTGTTCCAAAAAAATTACATTTAAGTTAAAATATAACTTATTAGTTTATTTTTAAAAAAATGAACATAAAGAAATCCATTTTAATACTTCACTCCGTAAGTCCAAAAGTTATAAAATAAAGTCTTTGTGTCATCATCTTGACAAATAGCCTGTTTAATAGCTACTTTTTACTCTTTATGAGAAAAAAGTAATTACTTTTGATTCTTCGTTGATTACTTAGATAAAAGCAGTTTTGCAAAACACACATACCGCCATACTTTTATTCTCTAAGTTTTCTTGCCAAAAGCAAGCAAATGAAAAAGTATTTCTAAGGAATGTAAACTCGCAGACCAATCAACAAATTGCCTCTTCACTTTTTGAATATACCTTTGAATTAGTTCAAAAAACGCATTTACCATTTTTTTGGATAGGAGCAAAGGAGCAAGTAGGAGAAACCTTCGGAGAGAGAATAAGCCATGCTACGCTTCAAGTCTTTCAAAAAGGGTATGAAAATGTGATTATTATAGGAGATGACTGCCCAAGTCTTTCCCTTAGTGATTTTAAAAAGGCTACACAAGCATTTACCAAGCATCAGCCAAGCATCGGATTTGCAGAAGATGGAGGTGCTTATCTGATTGGAATCTCTAAACAACACTTCCAAAAAAATAATTTTGCCTCTCTTGCTTGGCAAAAAAGCAATCTAGGAGAAGGCTTAATCGCTTACTTTGATGATTTTGGAACGGAAGTCTCTCTACTTTCTACTAAATCTGACATAGACAATTATGTAGATTGGGTAGAGATAATTCATGCCTTACCTCACCAACACAGCTTTAAGCGAACTATTCAGCATTTATTCTCGATTTCATCTTCTCCTGAAATAATTTATTTTTATATTTATCAGCTTATTTTTTACTTTTCTATCAAGAGCCTTCGTGCACCTCCACACTAAATTTCACCTTATAATCAAATTTTTTACCTTTTACAGGTGAATCATCAAAATCTGAGCCTCCTCGTAAGGTGTCTCACCTGCGATATTATTTCCTCGCAAGGTGTTTCACCTGCGATATTATTTCCTCGCAAGGTGTTTCACCTGCGATATTTTGGTGTTTAGTGGAATCACTTGACAATTAATAGTTAGTTGAATTTTGAGGTTAGGATATTAGACTTTCCAAGTCTGCTAGACTTGGAAAGTCATTAAACTTCAAATATCTTCACTACTCCCTAAAAATCTGAGCCTCCTCGCAAGGTGTCTCACCTGCGATATTATTGAGTCGCAACGATACGCACCACACATATTAAATAATACCAAGTTCTCACAACTGAGAAAATTAGGAGTGAG